>NZ_JBSFTC010000234.1:0-18566 GCF_053590415.1 Nonomuraea sp. NPDC003201 | reverse complement strand
GGCGGCGCGCGCGTTGGCCTGCGGTGGGTCAGGCCCGGGCGGGTGCGGGGGGCGGGTGCGGTTGGGGGTGGGATGTTGCGGTGCCGGCGTGGCGCATGTGGGTGGCCCGGGGTGGGAGTCGGGCCACGGCGGGTGCGGTGAGGAGTGCGGTGTTGAGGTGCAGGGGTGGCGGACCTGGGGGGAGCCCGGGGCGGGCCTGGGTTGGGGTTGGGTGGGGTGGTGGGTTAGGTGAGGGTGGGGGTTACGTAGATCTCGGCGCCCGGGGGGAGGGCGCAGTCGAGGTAGCCGAGGCCGTGGGCGTTCTCGCCGCACACGATCATGTTGATGTGCCGGCGGATGCGCCCGTACTCGTCGCGTAGCCGCTCCTCCAGCAGCGGATGCGTACGCCGGAGCATGTCGAGGGCCGCTCCCAGGGTGGGCGGTGAGTCGCGGTCGGCGGCCACGGCGAAGACCTTGACCTCCGAGCGCCCGCTCACCCAGCGCCGCAGCATGCCCGGGAGCACGAAGACGACCATCGTGACCATCGGCTAGAGCACCGCCGCCCGGACGGTGAGCACGTCGGGCAGGTGGCGGACGACCGGTGACCAGGTCTCGCCGCCGTCGCGCGAGCCGTGGACCTCGCCGTCGCGCGTGCCGAAGAACACCCCCGCCTCCGAGGCCGTCATCGCGTCACGCAGCACGGCCGCGTGCACGGGCCCCTCGGGCAGGCCCGAGGCGAACGGCTGCCACGTCCCGCCCGCGTCGTCGCTGCGGAAGACGCGGTAGTGGTGGCCGACCGGGGTGCGGTCGATGTCGGCCGTCAGAGGCAGCACGAAGACCGTGTCGGGCCGTGACGGGTGGACCGCGATCGGGAAGCCGAAGTCGGACGGCAGGCCGGCGCCGATGTCGTGCCAGGCCCCGCCGAAGTCGTCGCTGCGGTAGACGCCGAAGTGGTGCTGGAGGTAGAGCCGCTCGGGCTGGGTGGGGTGCATGGCGACCTTGTGCACGCACTGCCCGAACTCCGGATATTGCGCCCCCTCGGGCAGGAACGCGGCCCGGATGTTGCGGTTGGCGGCCTCCCAGGACAGCCCGCCGTCGAAGGAGCGGTAGAAGCCGCCGGTGGAGATCGCGACGCCCATGATCCGCGGGTCAGTCGGGTGCGGGACGATGGTGTGCAGGCACAGGCCGCCGCCGCCCGGCTGCCACTGCGCCCGGTGCGGGTGCTCCCACAACCCCTCGACCAGCTGGTACGTGACGCCGCCGTCCTCCGAGCGGAACAGCGCGCCCGGCTCGACCCCGGCCCACACCACCCCCGGCTCGGACGGCGAGGGCACGAGCTGCCACACCCTGGTCAGGGTCGCCTCGGTCTTCTCCGGGAAGGCGATGGGCGGCTGCTCCGCCTCCTTCCATGTCTTCCCGAGGTCATCCGAATACATGACGGACGGACCGAAATGGCCGTATTCGATCCCGGCCAGGAGCCGGGGTGAGGGGCCTCTCGTGTCGATCGCCACCGAGTGCACCCCGACCGTCGAGAACTGGATCGGCTCGACGTCGAACGGACCGCCGCCGGTGGAGCGGGCGAGGAAGAGGCCCTTGCGGGTGCCGATCGCGAGCAGTGTGTCACTCATGGCGTGCTCCCTTGTTGGTCTGCGGCCATCGTGCCACGCAGGGCCGACAGTCTCAGAGGACTGGGAGTTTTCCGCCTGCGAAGCCGCATTACCTGGCGGGTAATCGTGACGCTTCCCTCCAGCGGCTACTGTGCCGGGCATGGGAGCAGTAGCCGTAAAAGAAGAGACATTTGGTGAGTTGTTGCGTTCGTGGCGGCAGCGGCGGCGGGTGAGCCAGCTGGACCTGGCCATCGAGGCCGACGTTTCGGCCCGCCACATCAGCTTTCTGGAGACCGGGCGCGCCCGGCCGAGCCGCGAGATGGTGATGAAGCTGGCCGAGGAGCTGGATGTGCCGCTGCGGCAGCGCAACAGGCTGCTGATGTCCGCCGGGTTCGCTCCGGTCTATCCGGAACGCGAGGTCCGTGCCCCGGAGATGGAGGTCGTACGGCAGGCGCTGGACAAGATCCTGGCCGGGCACGAGCCGTACCCGGCGGTCGTGGTGGACGCGGCCTGGAACCTGGTGGCGGCCAACTCGGCGGCCGCGATGTTCATGGACGGGGTGCCCGCCGAGCTGCTGGAGGAGCCGATCAACGTGATGCGGCTCTCGCTGCACCCCGACGCGATGGGCGGCCGGCTGCTGAACCTGGCCGAGGTCCGGGCGCACCTGCTCTACCAGCTGCGCAGGCAGGCCGAGGGGTCGGGCGACGCGCGGCTGGCCGCGCTGTACGACGAGCTGGCCTCGTACGAGTATCCGGGGATGGACCTGAACGTGGCGCACGTGCCGGGCCCCGCCGACATCCTGGTGCCGCTGCGGATCGCGGCCGGTGACCGGGTGCTGTCGATGTTCACGACGATCGCTACGTTCGGGACGCCGGTGGACGTGACGGTCTCCGAGCTGGCCATCGAGACGTTCTGGCCGAACGACGAGGAGACCGCCGCCGCGTTCCACCAGGGCCTGCGGGGTTAGCGGGGGGCGGGCACCCCAGTGGGCGGAGGCGGGCGGACTGGACGCCTCAGCGGGCAGGGGCGAGTGTGCTGAGCGCCTCAGCGGGCGGAGGCGGGCGGGCCGGGCAGGTCCTCGCCGGCGGCGATCGGCGCCTCGATGGCGAGTGTGGGGCGGCCTCCGCCGATGATCGGCAGCCCGCCCGTGACGGTGTAGGTGCGCATGTCGAACGCCCCGCCCGCCGGCGCCGCCGCGGCCGTGAAGGCCACGTGGGCGTTGCCGCCGGGGACGACCGAGGTGGAGATGTAGTCGCCCGCCATGCGACCGTGCGCGGAGTCGGCGAGCCAGCCGAGCTCCATCGGCCCGTGCAGCTCGACGGGGGCCGACCAGCTCGCCCCGCCGTTGGCGGAGGAGGTGTAGCCGACCGTGAGGCGGCAGGTGGCGGCCGTGCAGGCGGCGGACGGGTAGCGGTAGTAGGCGAGCGCCAGCCTGGCCGTCCCGCCCGCGCCGGCGGGGTCGACGCCGAGGCCGGGGATGAAGTGGTCGCCTCCGTCGTCCGTGACGCGCAGGATGTGGCTCCACTCCGCGCCGGTGGCCGAGGTGCTCATGACGATGTCGTTGCCGCCGCAGCTGAGCTGGAAGCGGCAGTCGGACCAGGCGACGTACACGGTGCCGGCGGCGTCCACCTCGGCCGAGGGCAGGGGCGCGGCCCGCAGCCCGCCCGCGACCTTGTGCCGCTGCACGGTGGCGACGAGGACGCTGCGGCCCCAGCTCTCGCCGCCGTCGCGGGAGCGCAGGGAGCGGATCTGGCCCTCGTCGCTCAGGTACGGCACGACGAGGGCGCCGTCCGGCCGCACGACCGGCTGCCCGCCCAGCCCGGTCGCGGACGTGCCGGTCTCGGCCCAGGTCAGGCCGCCGTCGGAGGAGCGGGCCACCTTGATCGCGTTGCCCGCGGCGACATCGTCGTAGACCGCGTAGCAGCGCCCGTAGTACGGGCTGCGGGCGCCGTTGTCGCAGACGACCCAGCTCTTGTCCAGGTCGCCCCCGCCCGCGACGGCGGTCGTGACGGGATCGCCCCAGGTCAGGCCGCCGTCGGCGGAGCGGCTGGCGAGCACCGCCACCCCGGTGACCCCGTCCTGGCCGGTGAGCGCCAGCGAGGAGATCAGCCAGACGCCGTGCCGGGCGTCGTAGGCCACCGACGGGTCGCTGGCCCGCCCGTGCACGCCGCCGCCGGACGTGGTGATCCCCGGCAGCACGCCCCTGGTCCAGGTGGCGCCGTTGTCGGCCGAGGTCGCGTACGCGATGCCGGACGCCCCGCCGTCGAAGAACCTGCCGATCTGCTGGGCGGCCACGATCGTCGTGCCCGCCTGGAAGGTGTCGGGCCCAGCCTGAGTGCCCGCCTGGAACGCGTCGGCCCCCGCCTGGGCACCGGTCCCCAGTTCCGTCAGCGGGACGGCCTCCGACGACGCCAGGGCGGGCAGCGGGGTCAGGAGGAGCACCAGGGTCAGCAGCCCGCCGATTCCTCGGCGCCGGGCGGGGGATGGCACAGTCCACCTCCACGTTGGCGTGTCATCCTCCACCTCGCACCTTTCGACCCGAAGTGTCAAGATCTGTCAGCGTTCGGCCTGGACGATGTCCCGGTGAATGCGTGACAGGGGCACCCCGTCGATCTGGAGGCGGCGTACGGTCTCGTTGACCATGCCGGGCGGGCCGCACACGTACACGTCGTGCTCGGCCCAGGAGTGGAAGCGCTGCACGACCTCGGGCAGGTGGCCGCGCATCCCGCCGTACCCCGGCTGGTCGGACACCACGGGCAGCACCCGCAGCCAGGGGAACGACGACTCCATCCTGATCAGGTCGGGCAGGTCGTAGAGCTCCTCGACCGTGCGCGCGCCGTACAGCAGGTGGATGTTGGGCCGGCGGCCCGAGGCGATGATGTGCTCGATGATCGCCTTCAGCGGGGCCAGGCCGGTGCCGCCCGCCACGCACAAGACGTCGCGCAGGCTGCTCTCGCACGGCCCCATCGTGCCCATCGGCGGGCCCAGCAGGAGCGTGTCCCCGATGCGGGTGTGCCTGATGAGCGTGCTGGACACCCAGCCGCCGGGGACCGAGCGGACGTGCAGCCTGAGCGTGTTGTCGGCGCGCGGCGCGTTCGCTATGGAGAACGTGCGCCAGACGCGCGGCCAGCGCGGGGTCTGCACGTTGAGGTACTGGCCCGGCGTGTACGGCAGCCGCTCGGCCGGCCGCAGCGTGAGGACCGCGATGTCGAGGTGGCGCCGCTCATGGTCGATCACCTCGGCCGGCCACCAGGCGGGCGAGACCCCGGAGTCGGACGCGGCAGACTCGATCATGAGCTTGGCGGCCGCCGTGTAGGCGGCGACCCAGGCGGCCTCGATCTCGTGGTTCCAGATCTCGGCGGCGAAGCGGCGGATGGTGGCGAGCAGGGCGTTGCCGACGGCGGTGTAGTGCTCGGCGATCACGCCGTACTTGCGGTGGTCCCTCCCCAGCTGGCCCAGGTACGTCGCGAGGCTGCCCGGGCTGTCCAGGCTCCACACGATGCGGGTCAACGCGCGGAACAGGCGGTCCCGCTGGACGTCCATGGCGGGCGGGAACATGCCCCGCAGATGCGGGCTCTCGGCGAACAGCCGGCCGTAGAAGTAGGCCGTCGCCTTGTCGGCCACCGGTTCGATGACGGAGAAACTCTCTTTTACCAGGCGCGGATTCAACGACATTTACCAACCCCACCTATGGACCGGAATCGGGTTCCGGTCGTGTCGTTCACCTCCCTGACGGCTCCGGGTCTTGAGCGCGCGGCCCCTCCCCGGTACAACCGATGCGCTCAAAATTGAGTCTTACACCACCGATGACGCGTCACAACCGTTTCTCCTCAATACGGTGCGAAGCCAACCATCTGTAGTTACCTCGTTATGTCTCGCATACGAATTTCGGACGGAAAATGCGAGAAAGAATCGTATTTGCCGGTGGAGTCGGCGCTGGGAGTCATTCCCGTCCCAGCGCGAGGGGCGTACCATCCGGCCATGGCAGCCCTCCATCCCAGGCGCGTGGCCTGGGAAGGTGCCCGGACCTTCGTCTCCGCCGCGAACACGGACGCCTACTGGTGGCTCAGCGACACGGTCGGCCACTACCTGGGGCTCATGTACCAGTTGGAACTGTGCGAGACGCGGCTGCGGCTGCAGGCGGCGGCGGAGGTGGACGCGATCTACGCGGAGGCGGGCGCGTGGCGGGCCCGCCTGGACGAACTCCTCGACACCCACCCCGCGACCGCGTCGATCCTCACCCAGATGATCAGCGAGACCACGTCCCGCCTGCCCTGAGGTGAGGTCAGGGGCAGACCCGCCCGTTGGCCTCGAACGCCGCGTGGGTCAGAGGCATGAGCTCCGCCCACAGAGCCTCCATCTTCTCGGCGACCATCTCGATCTCACGCTGCGGGAACGACGGGAACGTGGAGTCCTCGCGCTTGACCCGCAGCGACAGGAAGTTCATCAGGGCGCGGGCGTTGCAGGTGGCGTACATCGAGGAGTAGAGGCCCACCGGGAGCACCGTACGGGCCACCTCGCGCGCCACCCCGGCCTCGAGCATTTCCAGATAGGCCCGATAGGACTGCCGGTAGCTCTCCTGGGTCGCCTCGGTCACCAGCTTGTGCTGCTCGGCGGTGCCGTCCAGGAACACATACTTGCCGGGCTTTCCTTCCTGCA
This sequence comes from Nonomuraea sp. NPDC003201, assembly GCF_053590415.1. Taxonomy (NCBI): domain Bacteria; kingdom Bacillati; phylum Actinomycetota; class Actinomycetes; order Streptosporangiales; family Streptosporangiaceae; genus Nonomuraea; species Nonomuraea sp. NPDC003201. Next base: position 12,321 of record NZ_JBSFTC010000234.1, on the reverse strand, counting down.
CCAGCTTCCGCTCGGGCCCGGGCACATAGAAAACCGGCGTCAACTTCCGATACCTGCCGGACTCCTCGTTATAGGAAAAGGTCCGGTGTCTCATGAACTCCCGGAAAACGAAGATCGGCGCGCTGACGTAGAAGGTCATGGAAGAGTGCTCGAACGGCGTGCCGTGCCGGTCGCGCATCAGGTAGTTGATGAGTCCCTTGGAACGCTGGGGATCGGCCTCGATCTCCTCCAGAGAGCTCTCACCCTTCGTGGAGACGCGCGCGGCCCACAGCACGTCGGCGTCCGACGCGGCGGCCTTGACCAGCTCCACGTCCACGTCGCTGCGGAACGTGATCTCGGCCTCGGGTTCGACAGTGCCCACGAAGAGCCCCCCTGCTCAGGTCGGGTGTTGTGACGGCCCCCAGCAAACCAGGTCCAGGCCGCGCGGCGCGAGGCGGCCCCCCGGGACTCACAGGCGGTAGACGCGGCGGGCGTTCCCCGAGCCGATCATGTGGGCGATCCGGGCGGCGTCCGCGGCGCTCCACTCCCCCGCCGCCAGCCGCGACCCGAGCGCCGCGCCGAGCGCCTGCCGGTAGTAGAGCGCGCCCAGGTAGCAGGTCTCGGCCACCCCATGGCAGCCGGAGCTGAACAGCAGCTTGTGGAACGGGGCCAGCTCCAGCAGCTCGTCCACGACCCTGGCCGAGGCGGCGGCGGTGTGCGGGAGCGCGAGGCCGACGTCCACGTAGACGTGCGGGTGGACGCCCGCGAGGTAGGCGGCCTGGCGGTGGAACGGATAGCAGTGCAGCAGGATGAGCGGCACGCCGACCGGCTGCAGCATCCTGGCGAACGCGCCCAGCCGGCCCGGGTCGGTGCGGTGCAGGTCGGGCCCCGAGCCGCCGAAACCGGTGTGGAACTGCACGGGCAGCCCCCGTTCCCTGGCCACGTCGACCGCGCTCCAGAGCAGGTGGCGCAGCAGGACCTCGTCCGTCAGCGGCTGCTTCGGGTCCGCCAGCCGCCGGTTGGCCGCCGCGATCACCGCTCCCCTGGTGGGCCGGGCCGGGTCGAAGTCGAGGCCGTACAGCGACGCGACGACGGTCTTCAGCCCGACCGCGCGGGCGGCCCTGGCGGTCAGCTCCTCGCCGACGCCGTCCAGGTAGTCCACGGCCAGCGGCGCGTCCTCGGCCACGTCCCGCTCGATCTGCTCGATCCGTACGAGCTCGTCGGCGGCGGCCCCGCCGTGGCGGCCCATCTCGGTGGCGGTCAGCAGGTCGACGTCCCCCGGGCCAATGTCAGCGGGCGCGGTGTCCACCAGGAACGCCACCACCCCGGCCCCGGCCAGCAGCCGCCGGTTGACCTCGGCCGCCCCCAGCTCCTCCCGGCGCGAGACGTAGACGGCCGGCGGGGCGTGCGGCTCCAGGTCGAGCAGCGGCGCGCACCAGCGGCGCACGGCCACCCCGAGCGGCGCGTCGAAGTGGGTGGTGCCGGGCGGCGCCGGGCTGCCGCCCTCGTTGATGAGCAGCTCGAACTCGGCTCTGCTCAGGTCGTCCCGCCGCACCCCGTGGCAGTGGTGGTCGACGAGCGGGGCCAGCAGCGCGTCACGCACCGTGCCGGGCAGGTCTACGGGGAGCATGCGGAGACTCTAGGGGAGCTCCGCACGCTCCCGCGGCGGTTTTACCGTAGTTATCTGCGGGACAGGCGCAGCACGTTCGCGATGACCTTCGCGCCCGCGCCGCCCTCCTGCGTGAGGATCGACTCGGGGTGGAACTGCACGGCGAAGCGCCGCCGCTCGACGTCCTCGATCGCCATGACGTTGCCGTCGGGCGTGAGCGCGGTCGCGGCGAAGCCGACGACTCCGGGCTGCTTGGCGTGCAGCGAGTGGTAGCGGGCCGCGGTGAACTCGTCGGGCAGCCCCTCCAGCAGCGCGCTGTCGGCGATCCGCGAGACCTGGCCGCGCTTGCCGTGCTCGGGGTAGCCGAGCAGCTCCAGCGTGCCTCCGGCCTGCTCGACCATGGCCTGCAGGCCCAGGCAGACGCCGAAGACCGGCAGGTCGCGGGCGTAGATCTGGTCGATCAGCGCCGACATGCCGAAGTCGGACGGCCAGCCGGGCCCCGGCGAGAGCACCACCAGGTCGGGCGCGATCTCGTCGATCATGTGGGCCGGGAAGCCGTGGCGCAGCGTCACCACGTCGGCCCCTTCCTGGCGGAAGTAGTCGGCCAGCGTGTTGACGAAGGAGTCCTCGTGGTCGACGAGCAGCACCTTCATGCCCTGGCCCGGCTGCGGCCTGGGCTCGGGGACCGGGACGGTGCCCGGCCGGTTCACCGCGGCCAGGGCGCCGAGCAGCGCGCTGGCCTTGAGCTCGGTCTCGCGCTCCTCCGCTTCGGGGTCGGAGTCGAACAGCAGCGTCGCCCCGGCCCTGACCGTCGCCACGCCGTTCTTGATCTGGGCGGTACGCAGGGTCAGGCCGGTGTTCATGGAGCCGTCGAAGCCGATGAAGCCGATGGCGCCGCCGTACCACCTGCGGGTCGTGGCCTCGTGGTCCTCGATGAACTGCATGGCCCACGTCTTGGGCGCGCCGGTGACCGTCACGGCCCACATGTGGGTGAGGAACGCGTCGAGCGCGTCGAACTCCGGCCGCAGCCGCCCCTCGATGTGGTCGACCGTGTGGATCAGGCGGGAGTAGAGCTCGATCTGGCGGCGCCCGATGACCTTGACCGTGCCGGGGACGCAGATGCGCGACTTGTCGTTGCGGTCGACGTCGGTGCACATGGTCAGCTCCGACTCCTCCTTGACGCTGGACAGGAGGGTGCGGATGGCCTCGGCGTCCTCGACCGGGTTGCTGCCGCGGGCGATGGTGCCGGAGATGGGGCAGGTCTCGACGCGGTCGCCGCTGACCCGGACGTACATCTCGGGCGAGGCGCCGACCAGGTGCTCGCCCTCGCCGAGGCTGATGATGAACTCGTACGGCGCCGGGTTGCTCTGCCGCAGGCCGCGGTAGAAGCCCGACGGGTCGGCGCAGACGGAGTGGAAGACCTGCCCGGGCACGACCTCGAACAGGTCGCCGCGCTTGAACCTCTCCTTCGCGGCCGCCACGACCTTGGCGTACGTGCCCCTCTCCGGGTTCTCGGGCAGCTCGCCGGGGGTGACGGGCTCGGCGGTGGCGCCGGTGCGCTCCAGGCCGCGGGTGGTGGCGCCGTCGACGGTGAACTCGTAGCGGAACTCGACGCTGGACTCGCGCTGCCGGTCGATCACGATGATGCGGTCGGGCAGGTGGAGGACGAGGTCTCGCTGGTCGTCGGGGCGGACGAGCTCCTGCCTGATGGGCTCGAACTGGAAGGCCAGGTCGTAGCCGAACGCGCCGTACAGGCCGAGGTGCGGGTCGTCGCCCTTGAAGGCGGCGATGACCTCGCGGATCGCGGTGAACACCGTGGGCCGGCGGCTGCGCATCTCCTCCGGCAGCAGGTCCTCCGATTCGGGGACGTACACCTCGACGCGGTCCGGGGTCGGCTCGGCGACCGGCTTTCCGGCGGCCAGCAGGCAGGAGGCGACGGCGGGCAGCACGACCCTGCCGCGCTCGTTCAGCGCGGTCGCCGAGATGACGCGGCCCTTGGCGACCAACTCCAGGCACGGGTCGACGTAGCCGAAGGCCCATCGGCTGTAACGGCCCGGGTAGTCCATGCCCGAGGAGAACGCGCCGCCGCGCCTGTGCCCGAGCGAGGTCACGATCTCTTCGAGTGCGGCCTCGTCCACCTCGCGCGCCTCGCGCTCGACACCGATGCCCCCGGCGGTGGTATATCCGCTCGTCTCCACTTCCTGCCCCTTTACCACGTCAAATGATCGAGCCCCGGGGGCGGACACGCGAAAGGCCGCCATCCGGGGCGGCCGTCCGTTGAGGAATGCGAAACACGCGCCGCCTAGGAGCGGCGCCACCACTGGAGCTGAGCGTGACTTCGCATGCGAACAGGTTAACCGCCGGACCATGATCGCGCAACGCCGACCCGCCCCCTCGCGCCCGGTGGGCGGCCGAGGGTGGGGCGCGTGCGCGAGTTTGAATACAGAGCTGTACTGTATTCATGGATCGAGAGGAGACCCACGATGTACGAGACCGAGGCGATCACCCTCCCCACCCTGCGGCCGAACCCGTTCGACCCTCCCGACGGCCTCGCCGAGCTGCGCGCGACCGCCCCCATCACCCGCCTCGCCTACCCCGACGGCCACCTGGGCTGGCTGGTCACCAGTCACGCGCTCGTACGCGAGGTGCTGGCCGACCGGCGCTTCAGCACCCGCACCGAGCTGCGGCACGTCCCCATCGAGAGCACCACCACGGGCCGGCCGAGCCCGCCCGGGATGTTCATCGGGATGGACCCGCCCGATCACACCCGCTACCGCCAGTTGCTCACCGGCGAGTTCACGGTGCGCAGGATGCGCATGCTCACCGAGCGCATCGAGGAGGTCGCCGAGCAGCAGCTGGACCTCATGGAGCGGCAGGGCCCGCCGGCCGATCTGGTGGAGGCGTTCGCGGCGCCGGTGCCGGCGGTGGTGATCTGCGAGCTGCTCGGCGTTCCCGACGAGGAGCGGGCGGGCTTCATGGCCGAGGCCACCGAGCTGGTGCGGCCGGACGCCCCGCAGGAGCGGAAGATCTCCACGTTCCTGACGATGCAGGCGCGCATCCGCGACCTGGTCGTGGCCAAGCGGGCCGAGCCCACCGACGACATGCTCAGCGGCCTGACCAGGAGCGACCTCACCGACGAGGAGCTGGCCAACATCGGGTTCCTGCTCCTGGGCTCCGGCCTCGACACCACCGCCAACATGCTCGCCCTGGGCACGTTCGCGCTGCTGCGCCACCCCGGCCAGCTGGCCGTCCTGCGCGACGAGCCCGGCCGGGTGGACCAGATGGTGGAGGAGCTGCTGCGCTACCTCACGATCGTCCCCTTCCTCGTCCGTACGGCGCTGGAGGACGTCGAGCTGGGCGGCGAGGTGGTCAGGACCGGTGAGACGGTCACCCTCTCGATGCCGTCCGCCAACCGCGACCCGGGCCGCTTCCCCGACCCGGACGTCCTCGACCTGCGCCGGGACACCGGCGGGCACGTGGGCTTCGGCCACGGCGTGCACCAGTGCCTGGGCCAGCAGCTGGCCAGGGTGGAGATGCGGGCCGGCTATCCGGCGCTGTTCAGGCGGTTCCCGTCGCTGCGGCTGGCGGTCGAGCCGGAGCAGGTGCCGCTCCGTACCGACATGCTCATCTACGGGGTCCACAGCCTCCCGGTGACCTGGGACGTCCGGGGATGAGCGGCGTCAAGGGCAGGGTCTGTCTCGTCACGGGCGCGTCGTCCGGCATCGGCCGCGCCACCGCGCTGGAGCTGCTGCGCGCCGGCCACACCGTGTACGGCCTGGCGCGCCGCGTGGAGCGGATGGACGCGCTCCGCGACGCCGGCGGCCACGCGATCGGGGCGGACGTGACCAAGGACGCCGACCTGGAGCGGGCCGTGCGGACGGTCCTCGACGAGCAGGGGCGCATCGACGTGCTGGTGAACAACGCGGGCACCTCCGTGTACGGCGCCACCGAGGAGGTGCCGATGGAGCGGGCGCGGCAGGTGTTCGAGGTCAACCTGTTCGGCCTGGCCCGGCTGACCCAGCTCGTCCTGCCGCACATGCGCGAGCGCCGCTCCGGCACGATCGTCAACATCTCCTCGATCGGCGGCGAGATCGCCCTGCCGCTGGGCGCCTGGTACCACGCCTCCAAGCACGCGCTGGAAGGGTATTCCGACTCGCTCCGGGAGGAGGTGGGGCGGTTCGGGGTGCGGGTCGTGGTGGTGCAGCCCGGGATCATCAAGACGGAGTTCGGCGACGACACGCCGCGCGAGCTGCGGGAGATCTCGGGGCACGGGGCCTACTCGGACGACGCGGAGTGGATGGCGCGGCGGACCGAGGCGGGGTTCGGGCCGGGCAGCAAGGCGTCGGACCCGAGCGTGGTGGGCCGGGCCGTCGTGCGGATCGTGGCCGCGCGCGACCCGAAACCCCGCTACGCCGTCGGTTACCTGGCCGGGCTGCTGCTGTGGGTCAATAGACTCCTGCCGGACCGCCTCTACGACAAGATGGTGACCCGCCGCGCATGATGACCACCGACGACCTCGGCACGACCGGCACGCGAGCCGCGCGACCGGCCGGACGGCCGCGCAACCAGGAGGCCGACACGGCCATCCTGGCGGCCACGCTCGACCTGCTCATCGAGTACGGCGCCCAGCAGACCAGCATCGAGCAGGTCGCCAAGCGGGCCGGCGTGACGAGGGCGACGGTCTACCGCAGGTACGCCGACAAGACGGCGCTGCTGGTGCGCACCCTGAAGTGGGCCCTGCACGACAACGACCCGGCGCTCACCGGCTGGCGCGACCTGGATCACATGTTCGAGGAATGGGCGCTGCATCTCGCCGATCCGCGCAACCGGGTCCTGCTCCGGCGGGTCTTCGGCACGGTCGACGACTATCCCGAGCTGGTGCGGACGTACCGGGAGAGCAACGGCGGGCGGCGGGCGGCGGTGGTGCGCGAGGCGCTGACCGCGGCCCGCGAGCGCGGGGAGCTCCCGTCCGACCTCGACGTGGACGTGGTGCAGGAGCTGCTGACCAGCGCGGTGACGGGCCATCTGGTCGGCCGCCCCGACGACGAGGGCGCCGAGGAGATCAAGGCGTACTTCCTTACGATCATGCGGCAGGTCGGTTACCGGCGATATATCAGCTGACCAGATTACATTTCAGGCAGTCACGTTACATTTCGCGACACCTCTTGCTTTCCCGACACGATCTCTTCACGCTTCTCGACAGAGGCGTAAAGATCACCTCTTGTCTCGAGGGACTCGAAGGAGAGTCGCGTGCCCAACACCCCCCGCTGGCGTGCGGTCCTGACCGGGATCGCCGTCATCGCAGGCTTATGCGTGCCGCAGGCCCCGGCGCTGGCCGCGCCGGAGCCCGCGAAGATCGACGCCGCCGTCCAGGCGCAGCTCGACAAGGACGACAAGGCCACCTTCTGGGTCCGGTTGAAAGGGGCGGCCGACCTGAGCGGCGCCCGCCGGGCCGTCGGCAAGGACACGAAGGCCGAGCTGGTCTTCGAGGCCAAGACCGAGCGGGCCGCCGCCTCCCAGGCGGGCCTGCGCAAGCTGCTCGACTCCCGCCGCACCGACTACACCCCGTACTGGATCGTCAACGCCGTACGGGTGACCGCCGACGCGAAGCTCGCGGGCGAGATCGCCAAGCTGGCCGAGGTCGAGAGCATCCAGCCGGTCCGCACCGTCAAGCTGCCGGACCCCACGCCCGGCAAGGCCGAGGCCAAGGTCAACTCGGTGGAGTGGAACATCGACCGGGTCAACGCCCCGCGCGTCTGGAGCGAGCTGGGCAACCGCGGCGAGGGCATCGTGATCGCCCACATCGACTCCGGCGCCCAGTTCGACCACCCCGAGCTGGTGCGGAGCTACCGGGGCAGGAACCAGGACGGCACGTTCACGCACGACTACAACTGGTTCGACCCGGCGCACGTCTGCCCGACCGCCGCGCCGTGCGACAACAACGGCCACGGCACGCACACCATGGGCACGATGGTCGGCGCGAACGGCATCGGCGTCGCGCCCGGCGCCAAGTGGATCGCCGCCAAGGGCTGCGAGGTCAACACCTGCACCGACGCCTCCCTGCTGGCGGCCGGGCAGTGGGTCCTGGCGCCGACCGACCTGAACGGCCAGAACCCGCGCCCCGACCTGGCCCCCGACATCGTCAACAACTCCTGGGGCGGCGACGGGTACGACCCCTGGTACAAGGAGACGGTCGAGGCGTGGGTCGCGGCCGGGATCTTCCCGGCGTTCGCCAACGGCAACGAGGGTCCCGCCTGCCGCACCAGCGGCTCGCCCGGCCAGTACGTGGAGAGCTACAGCGCGGGCGGCTTCGACATCAACAACACGCTGTACAACCGCTCCAGCAAGGGCGAGGGCGAGAACGGCGAGATCAAGCCGAACATCGCGGCCCCGGCCGTCAACGTGCGCTCCTCGACCCCGGGCAACTCCTACGAAAGCTTCACCGGCACCTCGATGGCCTCGCCGCACGTGGCGGCCACCGTCGCGCTGATCTGGTCGGGCTCGCCCGGCCTGCAGGGCAAGGTGGCGGCCACCCGGCCGCTGCTCGACAGCACCGCCGTCGACGTCAGCGACACCAGCTGCGGCGGCACCGCGGCCGACAACAACGTCTGGGGGGAGGGCCGGCTCGACACGTACGCCGCCGTTCAGGCCGCGCCGCACGAGGACCTCGGCGACCTGCGCGGCACCGTCACCTCGGGCGGCTCGCCCGTGGCGGGCGTGACGATCACGCTCTCGGGGCCGCTGAGCCGTACCGTGACCACCGGCCAGGACGGCACGTACGCCGTGCCGCGCCTGCTGCCGGGCGACTACCAGGTCAGCGCGGAGAAGTTCGGCTACGAGAAGGCGGGCGCGACGGCCACGATCGCGGCCGGGCAGGCCGCGACCGCGGACGTGTCCCTGACCAGGCTGCAGTCCGGCGTGGTGTCCGGCACGGTCAGCACCGCGGGCACGCCGGAGGCGGGCGCGACGGTGGAGGCCACCGGCACGCCGGTGAGCGCCGTGACCGACGCCTCGGGCCGCTACAGCCTGACGCTGCCGCGGGGCGACTACGAGCTGCGGATCACGCCGGTGTCCCGCTGCTCCAGCGGCACGACGGCGTCCGTCTCGGTGGCCGGTGACGTGACCAAGGACATCGAGCTGCCGCTGCGCGGCGACAACTTCGGCTACACCTGCAGGAGCGGCGCCCAGGCGTACGTGGCGGGCACCGACAAGCTGGCGCTGAGCGGCGACGACGAGGCCGTGCAGGTGACGCTGCCGTTCCCGATCCCGTACTACGGCACGGGGTACGGCAAGGCGTGGATCGGCACGAACGGGTACGTCTCGTTCGCCACCGACCGGGTCACCACCGGCAGCAACGGCCGGCTGCCGACCACGACCACGCCCAACAACGCGGTCTACCCGTACTGGGACGACCTCATCATGGACGCCCAGGCCGGGGTCTACACCGGGGTGACGGGCACGGCGCCGCACCGGACGTTCGTCGTGGAGTGGCGCAACGCCGGCTTCTACAACGCCGCCGGCCTGCGGGTGTCGTTCTCGGCGCTGCTGGGTGAGGACGGCTCGATCGCCTTCCGGTACAAGGACATCGACAGCGAGCGCGAGCAGGGCTCCAGCGCCACCATCGGCATCGAGAACGCGGGCGGCACCGACGCCATGCTCTACTCCTACGAGGAGCCGGTGGTCTCCACCGGGCAGGGCCTGACGTTCACGGCCAGCCGGCACGGCCTGGTCACCGGCGCGGTCACCGACGCCAACGACGGCAGGCCGCTGGCCGGGGCGACGGTGAAGGTGGGCGACGTGGCCACGTTCACGACCGCCGAGGACGGCTCGTTCTACGGGCAGGTGCTGGCCGGTGACTACGACGTCGTGGTGTCCAAGGAGCACTACGGCACCTTCACCAAGGCCGTCACGGTCGCGCCCACCACGGTGACGCGGATCGACACGGCGCTGGTCACCGGCCAGGTGAGCGCGTCGGCGGGCGAGCTGACCGTGGTGATGCCGGCCGGGTCCACCCGCACCAGGACGCTGGAGCTGACGAACCTGGGCGCGCCGACGCCGTACACGGTGGCCTCGGAGCCGTGGTTCGCCACGACACCGGCCTCGGGCGAGCTGGCCAAGGGGCAGAAGGTGACCCTGAAGGCCACGCTGTCCAGCGCGGGCGTCGCGCCCGGCACGGTCAAGACCGGCACGCTCCTCGTCCGGTCGGCCAGCGGCCGGCAGCCGACCATCGAGATCAAGGTGTCGGTCGTGGTGCCGAAGCTGCAGGTCGCCATCGACACCGGCGCCACGAAGAACGTGGTCGACGCCGCCGGTGACACCTGGACGCCGGACAAGAAGTACGCGGCGGGGAGCTACGGCTACGTGGCCACCTCGACCAGCACGTCGAGCACGTCCAAGACCATCGCGGGCACCGCCGACCAGGCGCTGTTCAGGACCGCCAGGGAGAAGATGCTGGAGTACCGCTTCGACAACGTGCCCGCCGGCACGTACACGGTCGAGCTGGACTTCGCCGACCTGAAGAGCACGCAGCCGGGCAAACGGGTCTTCGACGTCCTCGTCGAGGGGCAGCTGGCGATCCCGGCGCTCGACCTGGCCCTGGAGGCGGGCACGTACACGGCGGTGAGCAGGCAGTACACGGTGAAGGTCACCGACGGCCAGCTCAACGTGCGCTTCGCCACCCGGCAGGGCGCCACGATCGTGAACGCCGTCCGCATCTCGGAGCGCCCCGACCGGGCGACCCCGTAGCGGCCCACGGGTGCCCCCGGGCTGTCACGGCCCGGGGGCATCTGTTACTGGTTAGTACATGAGACGCGTGCGGCTCCAGCGGGATCTTCCCGTTCCGATGCCCGACGGCGTGACACTCCTGGCCGACCACTACGCCCCGGCCGGCGGCGAGCGGGCACCCGTCATCCTGATGCGCTCCCCGTACGGCCGTCGCGGCCTGTTCGGCTGGTACTACGGCCGCGGCTTCGCGCGGCACGGCTTCCACGTCGTCATCCAGAGCTGCCGCGGCGGCTTCGGCTCCGGCGGGCTGCTCGACCCGCTCGGCGACGAGCACGACGACGGCCTGGCCACCGTCGCCTGGCTGCGCAAGCAGCCCTGGTACGGCGGCTCGTTCGCGATGTTCGGCCCCTCCTACCTCGGCTACACGCAGTGGGCCGTCGCGCCCTACGCCGGGCCCGAGCTGAAGGCCATGGCCACCCAGATCACCGCCTCCCAGTTCAGGGACGCCGCCTACGTGGGCGGCGCGTTCGCGCTGGAGTCGACGCTGAGCTGGACCACGCTCACCGACGGCATGTCGCGCAGGTTCGGCGGCGCCGCCCTGCTGACCGCGCCCCGGCTGACCCGCAGGGCGGTCCTGTCCGGCCGCCCCGTGGCCGAGCTGGACCTGGCCTCGGCCGGGCGGCCGCTCCGGTTCTACCAGGACCTGCTCATGCACCACGCCCACCCGGACGTCCCCTACTGGGACAAACGTGACTTCTCACCGCAGGTGGGTGAGGTGGAGGCGGCCGTCACCATGCTGGGCGGCTGGTACGACGTCTTCCTGCCGTGGCAGCTCAAGGACTACACGGCGATGCGGGCCGCGGGGCGGCGGCCGTACCTGACGATCGGGCCCTGGTACCACATCGACACCCGGCACGGGCGGCCCGCCATGGCCGAGTCGCTGGCCTGGTTCCGCGCGCACCTGCTGGGCGACCGCTCCGGGCTGCGGCCCGACCCCGTACGCCTGTACGTGACGGGGGCCGAGGAGTGGCGCGACTTCCCCGACTGGCCGCCGCCGGGGACGCGGGAGCAGCGCTGGCACCTGCAGCACGGCTTCGGGCTGGGGACGGACGGGCCCCTGGACGCCCCGCCCGACCGGTTCCGGTACCACCCCTCCCATCCGACACCGGTGATCGGCGGGCCGGTCCTGCTCGGCGACTCCCGGCCGCGTGATCAGCGGCGGCTGGAACAGCGGCGCGACGTGCTGGTGTACAGTTCGGCGGCACTGGAGTCGGACGTGGAGATGATCGGACCGGTGCGGGGCGAGCTGTTCGTGCGGTCGAGCACGCCGTACGTGGACGTGGTGGTGCGGGTGTGCGACGTGCACCCGGACGGGCGCTCGTTCAACGTGTGCGAGGGTGTGCGCCGCCTCTCGGCGTCGGACTCCCTCGACGGGGTACGGCGGGTCTCCGTGGACCTGTGGCCGATCGCGCACCGGTTCGGGCGGGACCACCGGATCAGGGTGCACGTGGCGGCCGGGGCGTACCCGACGATCGCCCGCAACCCCGGCAACGGCGACCCGCTGGGCGGCGGCGACGGCGCGATGGTGCCCGCCGACGTCGAGGTGTTCCACTCCCCCGACCTTCCCTCCGCCGTGGTGCTGCCGCTGTGCGCGCCTCGCGGTTGATGTCGCTGGTCCTGCTGCTGCAGGGCCGGGGCGGGATGACGGCGGCCGAGCTGGCCAAGGAGTTGGAGGTCTCCGAGCGGACCGTGCACCGGGACGTGCTCGCGCTGTCGGAGGCGGGCGTGCCCGTCTACGCCGACCGGGGACGGGGCGGCGGCTACCGGCTGCTGGACGGGTACCGGACGCGGCTGACCGGGCTGGACCGGGCCGAGGCGGAGGCGCTGTTCCTGTCGGGGGTGCCGGCGGCGCTGCGGGAGATGGGGCTGGAGGAGGTGGCGGCCACGGCCCGGCTGAAGGCCGCCGCCGCGCTCTCCCCCGCGCTGCGGGACGCGCCGGCCGTCGCGGC
>NZ_JBSFTC010000233.1:0-19298 GCF_053590415.1 Nonomuraea sp. NPDC003201 | reverse complement strand
GGGCGGGATCCCGCGCGGCGCGTTCGCGTGTGCCGCTACCAGCCGCCGTTGTGGAGCTGGCCGCGCACCGCGCCGCCGGGGAACTCCGCGGTGTGCAGGTTGACGTACCAGCCCTTGGGGTTGTGCTTGATGCCGGCGGCGACCTTGGCCGAGGCGGTGCCGGTGCCGGCGATGCCGTTGACGCCGGCCGGCAGGCCGTTGGCGGCGGCGAAGAAGTCCACGACCACCGGGCCGTTCTTGCCCTTCACGCCGCGGTGGACGTGGCCGTTCGTGGGCGGGGCGACGCGTTTCCAGGCGGTGGCGAAGTGCACCTTGGTGCCCTTCACCCAGACGAGCCACGCGGCGCGCCCGTCCTGGTCGCCGACCTTGGTGCCGGGCGCGGGCACTTCCTGGCGGCCGTCGGCCAGAGCGGTGAGCGTGTGATGGGACGAGCCGGCGGCCAGCACCGATTCGAGCGAAACGGGGCGTACCCGGTGCAGCTGGGCGCGGACGGCGCCGCCGGGGAACTCGCCCGTGTGCAGGTTGGCGTACCAGCCCTTGGGGTTGTTCGCGATCCTGGCGAGCAGGCCCGAGTCCTTGACCGTGACGGTGCCCTTGACGGCGCTGAGCGAGGCGGGCAGGGCAGCGCCGAAGAACGGGATCTTGACGTCGCCGTTCTTGCCGGACTTGCCCTGGTGGATGTGGAACGCGGTCGGCGCGGCCACCTTCTGCCACCGGATCGCATAGTCGACCTGCTGTCCGTGGATGCGGAACACGGCGATCGCGCTGCCGTTCCGGTCACCCACCTTCGCGCCGGGCGCGGGTACTTCGTTCTTGCCCAGCAGCGTCGCCGCCAGATAGACGTCGGTGCTCGACTGCGTGTCCGCCTGTGCCATGGCCGGGCTGACGGATGCGGCGATCAGCGCGGTGGCGAGCGCGAGGCCGGAGGCGGTGAGGATGCGCTTCGTCATGATTGACCCTTTCGGTTGCCTCAGGGGTGAGGCTCGGAGCGGTGTTCGACGCCCGGTTGTACGACCCGCGCCTCGCGCCGGGTTCAATCCGCAAATGTGTATAAATACGCATTCGCGCTGGTGGGAGGCGGTCTGGCGGCCCCTCCCGGACGCATGCGGGTGAACCGTCCCGTAAGAACCCCCGTACCTGTCGAAGATCGGACTTTCCTTGCCCACGACAAAACCGGAGGGAGTGGTCGCATGTGGAGTCCATCGGGGGAAAGACGATTCAGGCCGTGGTTGGGGGCGGTTTGCCTGAGCGGAAGCGTCGCGCTCGTCCTGTCAGGCTCGCCGCCGTACGCGCAGACCGGGGCGGTGGATGTCTATCTGAGCACGGTCGCGACTGAGGGCATCTCCTGCCCGAACGTGGCGGACAAGCTGCCCGACGTCCCGGCCGCCGCCAAGGCCGAGGTGGACCGCAACCTCGCCCAACTCGACAAACAACTCCAAGAGGCCAACAACCGGCTCGCCACCTCAGCAGGACAAGGAGGCTCCAACTTCGTCCAGAACGCCATCCTCGGCCCACTCGCCGACAAACGCGCCGCCGCCATCGACCGCATCTCCATAGCCATCGGACGCGTCGCAGAACGCCCCACCGGTCTCAACGAGCTCGCCACCTGCTCGCTCGGCGACGCCGCCGCCCCATCCCAGAAGGCCACCCCATCCCAGGAGGCCACCCCGACCGACCAAGCCACCCCGACCGACCAGGCAACCTCATCCGACCAAGCCACCCCACCGGAACAAACCACCGCACCCCCGGCGACCGGCTCCGCCACGCCTGATCCCAGCGGTAGCCAGACCGCGGACCCGGCGGCGCAGACCATCGTCTGCCCGAACGTGGCGGACAAGCTGGCCGACGTCCCGGCCGCCGCCAAGGCCGAGGTGGACCGCAACCTCGCCCAACTCGACAAACAACTCCAGGAGGCCAACGACCGGCTCGCCACCTCGGCAGGGGAAGGAGGCTCCAACTTCGTCCAGAACGCCATCCTCGGCCCACTGGCCGACAAGCGGGCCGCCGCCATCGACCGCATCTCCATAGCCATCGGACGCGTCGCGGAACGCCCCACCGGCCTCGACGAACTCGCCACCTGCTCGCTCGACGACGCCCAGAACTCGGCGGACGCCGGGCCCACGGCCGACGACTACGTCGACATCCGTGACGTCCCCAAGGCGGAGCAGCCAGAGGCAGGCGAGAACGCCTCAACAGGCACGTACGCCTCCAAGTGCGGCACGAACCGCGACGGTCACTCCAACACCGACAACCTCATCCTCGCCCCGGGCATGTCGGACGGGGCCCAGCTCAGGCAGGACTACGTGGGCAACATGTCCACGGACGCGTTCTCGACCAACGAGAGCCTGGCCGCCGCGGACACCACCTGCCGTACCAGGGACGACCGGTCCGCCTACTTCTGGCCAACCCTGCGCGTACGCGGATCCGACGACGAATCCGCGGCCGGGGACGACACCAACAACGTCGGCACCCCCGTACAGCCGACGTCCGTGAAACTCGAATACCGCGGGAACCTCACCTCGGAGGTGACGGCGGCGCCGCGGTTCCTCAGGATGATCTCCGGCGACGCCAGGGCGGCCGGCAACGGCGCCGAGAACGCCCGCCCGACGTTCACCTGCACCGGCTTCACCGACCGGCTGACCGACAAGTATCCGATCTGCCCCTCCGGCAGCGACCTGGTCCGCGTCTTCGACATGCCCAGCTGCTGGGACGGTCAGAACCTCGACAGCGCCGACCACCGCACGCACCTCGTCTTCCCTGACGAGACCGGCGCCTGCCCCAGCGGCACCGAGGCCGTGCCGCAGCTCCGGATGACGCTCACCTACGACGACGTGCCCACCTCAGGAGACGTCCCCTTCGCGGTGGACGGACCCGCGAGCGAGCAGAACGACCCGAGCACCGACCACGCCGGCGCCATCGGCGTGATGTCGCACAGGCTCATGAACACCGTCGTCCGCTGCGTCAACAGCGGCAAGAACTGCTGACACCGACAGCATCGAGCCCGGCCTGTGGGGAAGCAGGTGGGCATGGCTCGGAGCAGCGCGTCGGCGGGTGACCGCCGATGGAGTTCGAGACGCTGGTGAAGGCCGCCCAGTGGGCCGGGGTGGAAGATCCCCGGCTGCTGGCGGCCCTCGCCACCACACCACGCGACCGGTTCGTGCCGCCGCGTTACGCCGCCCGCGCCCCTTTCGACGAACCGATCCCGATCGGCCACGGCCAGCCCACCTCGCAGCCGTCCCTGATCGCGCAGATGATCGACGCCCTGCGGCTGTCGGGCACGGAGACGGTCCTGGAGATCGGCACCGGGTACGGCTACCAGACCGCCCTGCTCGCCCGCATGGCCGGCCGGGTGCACTCCATGGAACGCCACGCCGACCTGGCCCGGCACGCGCGGGCCAACCTCGCCGCAGCCGGGGTGACCGGCGCCGAGGTACTGGTGGGCGACGGCACCGCCGGCCTGCCCGAGCACGCGCCCTTCGACGCCGTCGTCGTGTCCGCCACGGCCCGGACCGTGCCCGCCCCGCTCGCCGAGCAGCTCGCCGAGGGCGGACGGCTGGTCATGCCGATCCACGGGGAGCTGGACGAGACCGTCGTGCTCTTCGGCAAGCGACACGGCCGCCTGGTCCAGGAGCGCCTGCTGACACCCGCCCGGTTCGTCCCTCTGATCGGCGAACACGTGGACGACACACCCGGCCGGTGAATGCGTGATGACGCGAATGACTCCGACTGACCACAGGACAGGTCAGGTAAATGCGCGAGTCAGCGAAAACGCCGCTCACTTGTGGCAGCTTCGGACTGCTTACGGCCATATATCGGCATCAAGGGGGTTCTGTCGCGGCTGTGCCGCCTCGACCGCTACGGTATGGGGCTGAGCGCCGCCGCCGAGGCGGCGACCTCGGACGATCAGCGAAGATCAGGGGAACATTTCGAGGAAGTTGAAGTGACGACTGCGGCGTCGCCGCGTCCCCCCACTCTTGCCGAGATCCTGGCCCGCCCGCTTTGAGGGCTTTGTGCTGGATCGCCATTTAGGCGATCGGGATGGGGTCAATCCGCACTGCCCTCAAGCGGCCCATGATCTTGCAATTGCTCCCGTACTCCGTCAAACAGGCATGGATTC
This sequence comes from Nonomuraea sp. NPDC003201, assembly GCF_053590415.1. Classification (NCBI taxonomy): domain Bacteria; kingdom Bacillati; phylum Actinomycetota; class Actinomycetes; order Streptosporangiales; family Streptosporangiaceae; genus Nonomuraea; species Nonomuraea sp. NPDC003201. Next base: position 15,181 of record NZ_JBSFTC010000233.1, on the reverse strand, counting down.
CGATTTATCATGACTTATCAGTCTTACCCATTAGACCAGCCACTTCCGGCTCAGCCGGCGACGCCGGACGCTCCCCCCGCCGAGACCGTCAAGGCGCCGGCAGAGGTCGAAGAGGACAGCGGCGGCGTCCTCGACGTACTCGAGAAGATCGGCTCGGTGGTGGTCCCGGCCGGTGTCACGCTGTACGCGCTGCTGTACATGGGCTTCAAGGAGATGTACAGCGTCTTCGGCATCACGCCCGAGCAGGCCGGCATAGACCAGTCCGTGCTCTTCGGGCGGCTCCTGGGCTCCCTGCTGCCGCTGACGCTGATCACCGCCTCCGGTATCGGCCTGCTCATCAGCCTGGGCTGGCTGCTCAACCTCATCACCCGTGGCTGGGCCGGTCGGCTGTTGCAGGCCGTCCGGAAACGCCCGTGGATCGTCGCCCTGGCCGCCGCGGTCTGGGCCGGCCTGTCCTACCTGGGTTTCCTCTATTACGTGTACACCGCGTCGGGAGACCATCTGGGGGGCGGTGAGGTCGTCTTCGCGATCCTGCTGGGCTTCCTGGCCTACGTGGTGCCCTTCCGCCTGCTTCGCCGCAGGTCGATCGGCCGCGCCGGGATGAAGGTCCTGATCGGGGCCTTCACGGGGGTCGGGCTGGGATATCTGCTCATCATCCAGATGGTCTTCGGCGCCGTGCAGGTGCAGGAGACCGGGCAGGCCAACACGCTGCTCGACAGCCTCGGCTTCCAGGACCAGTGGGCCAGGCTCCAGGACAGCAGCGGCAAGACGCTCTACGACGGGCGCTGGATGATGCTGCTGGGCGAGTTCGAGGGCGGATACGCCTTCTACGACTGCGACAAGCTGATGACCTTCCGCAAGTTCTCGGAGAGCACGATCCTGATCGACATCCAGCTCGATCCCGACCGGGAAAAGGGCTTCACCTGCGGCACGCTCGCCGACAAGGACAAGAAAACCGGCTGACCCCGCATAACCCTCGTCCTGTACGGCGAGCGCCGCCGTACAGGACCTCGGCATTTCCGCAAATCCAGTTACGCCGTGGTCACGACCGGTTAAAGTCCAACCCACTCGCTGGCGCAGATATGACGACGATGGGAGCCGAGGTGGCTCAGCACCTGAACGCGGCGCTGGCGGAGCTGGTGATCCTCCGTCGGTTCCGCCGAAGGAAGGTCCGTTTCGGCCGCCGGACCGGGCCTTTGGTCCTTCAGTGCGAGCCCTCGGACCACGACGCGGCCGACCTCGCGGCGATTCGATCGTGGCCCGCGGAGTACTACGAAGAGTATTCGAGCGTCCTGCCGATCAACGAGCCGTGCAAAACCCCGCCGAACGCCGACCTGTCGCAGTTCGCGGCGGAATTGCGGGCCGTCGCGCACAGGTTCTCGCGTCCCGCCTACCGGCTTCCCCTCGTCTTCCCGCGCTTCGAGGCCGCGTACGCGCTGGCGAACTGGAATCTCCGCGACCCGGAGCAGAAGCGCCTCGCCGAGCTGGGCGAACTGGACGCCGAGCTGGAGGAGAAGGTCAAGGAGGCGATCGACAGGGCCCGGCAGAAGATCCTGCGGGAGGTCCGCAAGTCGATCAAAAAGGTCGTCACCAACTCCTACCTCGGAAACCTGGCGAGCGGCATTGTCGGCCTGGTGATCGGCATATTCGGCGCTTTCCAGGTCCGTGCCCACTGGACCCTGCGCTGGTACCGGAAGAAGGCGTTCAAACGGCCGCTGGGGACCACCGAGGAGCTCGTCAGGGAACTGCGCCGGCTGCTGATCGAGCCGCCCAAGAACGACATCGACGAAAAAGAGCTCCTGCTCGTCAAGGCCCTGCTGGCGGATATCAACGCGCACCACGGGCTTTTCCGCCGGCTCAACCGGGTGCGCCGTCCCGTCATTCTCCTGCCCGACGTCGACCTCGTCCCGGCGCGGCGGAAGATCAGGGACACGCTCCTCGCCGCGTACGATCACGGATCCCGCGGCCTGCGCGCCTATCCCGTCGTCGTGGCGACCTCGGCGCGGGGCGGAGCACCGGTCGCGAGAGGGGCCAATCCGCCCGTCTCTCCGGACGAACTCGCCAAGGAGATTCCGGCGCTGTTCGCACGGCGGAAAGAGGCCATCGAGAACATCATCGCCGGCGGCGCCGAGCCGGTGCCCAGCCGGCTGCTGCCGGTCACCCTGGGGTCGGGTCCGGCGCCGAAACCGCCCCGCCGGGGGCCGGGACCGCTGACCCTCACCACCGAGATGTTCGCTCTCGCGGGCGTCCTGGGTTTCGTCGCGTACGCGGTGATCCTCCCGCCGCCGGAGCCGGCGAGCTGCGGGGAAGGGCTCGTGGTGATGGGCCGCGACTGCATCGGCGTGTCGGACGGCACAGGCGTGCTCATGCCGGAGCTCGACGGCATGCCGGAGGTCTTCGCGCGCATCGAGGCGGAGAACAATCGGATCGCGGCGAAACCGTACGCCACCGTGGCGTTGATGATCCCCATGCAGTCGGACATCCCGGCCGTGCGCAAGCAGATCCTGAGCGAGGTGCAGGGCGCCTATCTGGCCCAGCTGCAGGCCAACACCCCCGACGCCGCGAAGCCCCCGATCCGCCTCGTCCTCGCCAACCCCGGCCGCGACTACGGGTACTGGCAGAAGACCGTGGATTACCTCACAGAGAGGGAACCGCAGCTCCGCGTCGTCGCCGGGTTCAACCTCAGCCTGACCAACACGTGGAACGCGATGCACCACCTGACGAAGGACCTGGGGATCCCCGTCGTCGCAAGCCTGGTCACCTCATCTGATTTCGCCAATCCGGAGACCCAGGACCGGAGCCGGGATCCGTTCCCCGGCCTGGCCCGCGTGGTCTCGACCACCAAAGAGCAGGCCGAGGCGCTGCTCAGGTCCGACCCGAAGCTGGCGGGCGCCGAGAGCGCGCTCGTCGCGGACACCCGGCCCTTGGACAACTACGACAAGTCGCTGCGCGACGCCTTCACCGAGGCCAGGAAGGGCAAGAAGGGCACCGGGGTCCAGGACATGACGTACGAGTCACCCGGCCTTGAGGAGCCCGGCCGCACGCCGAACCGGTTCCAGGACTTCGCCTTGAACATCTGTCAGTCGAACGCCCGTTTCATCTATTTCGCCGGCCGGGCCTTCCATCTGAAGCTCTTCGTCAAGACGCTGGCGAACACCTACTGCGCCGGCAAGAAGTCCTACACCGTGATCACCGGCTCCGACGCGACGACACTCGACAGCCGCCTGGACGCCGAGGACCTCGAACTCATCCGGGGCGACCCGGGCGGCGGCAGACCGTCCGTGTCCGTCGAGTACGCCGCCCCGGCCCACCCCGCCGCCTGGAACATCGAGGTGGCGAAGTGGTGGCGGGAGAACACCCGCAAAGGCTCCAAACCGAAGCGGGAAGACCTCCCGCGCTATCTCGCCGAGCCGCAGGAGTCCCTGGCACGGCTCCAGCACCTCATCGCCACCGCCAAGATCGGCCCTGTGGCACTCGAGGACGGGCGTACGATCATCACCCACGACGTGATCCTGACCGCCCACCGGGCCCTGGCGAAAGCGGTCGCGATCAGCCCCACGGAGGTCCCTTCCCGGCAGGACGTCAAGGACGTTCTCGCCGACCTGCACGCCGCCTACCGGATCCAGGGCGCGAGCGGCTTGATCTGCCTGACCGCCGCGGGCAACCCGTACGACAAGGCACTCCCGGTCGTCCGGCTGGACCCGGCCTCGGGAAAGCTGACGTTCAAGGGCGTCGCCTGGCCGGAGGGGAAGCCCCCGAACAACAACTGCGTCGTGCCCCAGACCACCTCATAGGGCACCCTCGTATCAGAAAGCATCCCCAGTCCCTGCCGTGGGCTGCCTACGTACGTGGAATAGGTACCTATACGGGGAGTTTTCACCTCTTCTTGAGTCACCTCACTGAGGCATTCTCGATGGTGTGAGCAACCTGGGCTCACTGAACGAGAGGCAAGGAAGAGGACCCACTCGGGGTAGGACATGAACAGGCTTCTGATGACCAGCATCCTGACCGCGGTCACCGGCCGCCGCCAGACCACGTGCCGCGCGGCCTCGTGGTGGCTCTCGCCTGACCTCGGCTCGGTGTGCGATGCCCGCCGGCTGACCCGTGACAAGCTCGCCGCCTGGGGTCTCGACGACCAGGTGGAGGCCGCGGAGCTGCTCGTCAGCGAGCTGGTCGGCAACGCGCTGGAGCACGCGTACGGGCCGGTCCGCCTCAGCTTCTCCACCGAGGACGGCCTGCTGCGCTGCGAGGTCGAGGACGAGAACCCCGACCTGCCGCACATGCTGATCGTCGACGCGGACGCGGAGAGCGGACGCGGGCTGTTCCTCGTCGACGTGCTGTCCTGCTGCTGGGGCGGCGAGCGTACGGCGCGCGGCAAGGCCATCTGGTTCGAGCTGCCGGTGTTCGCCCGCGCCGAGACCGACGCCCCCATCGGCGCCCTCGCCCCGGTCGCCGCCTGAGCCCGAAAACCACCCGAACCCCGAAAACCACCCAAGCCTCGGACGCCCCCGAACCCCGAAAAGCCCCCCGAACCCCGAAAAGCCCCTGAGCCCCGGCTAGCGGACTACTCCCACTCGATGGTGCCCGGAGGCTTGCTCGTCACGTCGAGCACCACCCGGTTGACCTCCCGGACCTCGTTGGTGATCCGGGTCGAGATGCGCGACAGCACGTCGTAAGGCACCCGCGCCCAGTCGGCCGTCATCGCGTCCTCGGACGTCACCGGCCGCAGCACCACCGGGTGCCCGTACGTGCGCCCGTCCCCCTGCACCCCCACCGACCGCACGTCGGCCAGCAGCACCACGGGGCACTGCCAGATCTGCCGGTCGAGGCCGGCCCGGGACAGCTCCTCGCGGGCGATCGCGTCGGCCTCGCGCAGCAGGTCCAGGCGCTCGCGGGTGACCTCGCCCACGATGCGGATCCCGAGGCCGGGGCCCGGGAAGGGCTGGCGCCAGACCATGGCGGACGGGAGCCCCAGCTCCTCGCCCGCCCGGCGCACCTCGTCCTTGAAGAGCGCGCGCAGCGGCTCGACCAGCTTGAACTGGAGGTCGTCAGGCAGGCCGCCGACATTGTGGTGGGACTTGATGTTGGCGGTGCCGGTGCCGCCGCCCGACTCCACCACGTCGGGGTAGAGCGTGCCCTGGACCAGGAACTCCACCGGCCCGTCGGCCATGATGGCGCGCTGCTCGTCCTCGAAGACGCGGATGAACTCGCGGCCGATGATCTTCCGCTTCTCCTCCGGGTCGGAGACGCCCTCCAGCGCCTTCAGGAAGCGGTCGGCGGCGTCCACCACGCGCAGCTTCACGCCCGTGACGGCCACGAAGTCGCGCTCCACCTGCTCGGCCTCGCCCTTGCGCAGCAGGCCGTGGTCGACGAAGACGCAGGTCAAGCGGTCGCCGATGGCGCGCTGGACGATCGCGGCGGCCACCGCGGAGTCGACGCCGCCGGACAGGGCGCAGATCGCGCGGCCGTCGCCGACCTGGCGGCGCACGGCGTCAATGGAGTCTTCGACGATGTTGAGCATGGTCCACGACGGGCGGCAGCCGGCGGCGTCGAGGAAGTGCTTGAGGACCACCTGGCCGTGCTCGGAGTGGAGCACCTCCGGGTGGAACTGCACGCCGTAGAGGCCGCGCTCAGGGTGCTCGAAGGCGGCTACCGGGGTCTCGCTCGTCGAGGCGGTCACCGTGAAGCCCTCGGGGGCGGCGGCGACGCTGTCACCGTGGGACATCCAGACCGTCTGGGCGTCCGGCAGCCCGGCGAAGATCACACCCTCGGCGAGCACCTCCAGCGCGGTGCCGCCGTACTCGGCCACGCCCGTGCGGGCCACCTCGCCGCCCAGCGCCTGCGCCATGGCCTGGAAGCCGTAGCAGATGCCGAACGTGGGCACACCCGTCTCGAACAGCCCGTGCGGCACCGGCGGGGCGCCTTCGGCATAGACCGAGGACGGGCCGCCGGACAGGATGATCGCCTTGGGGTTCTTGGCCATCATCTCCTCGACCGGCATGGTCGAAGGCACGATCTCGGAGTAGACGTGGCACTCGCGCACACGCCTGGCGATGAGCTGCGCGTACTGTGCGCCGAAGTCGACCACCAGCACTGTGTCGAATTCAGACACCGTGAGAACCCCCCAAAGGCGAAATGCGGTGACTACAGTCTATCGGCCTTGTGCATTACGCCTGGCCTGCCTACCGGCACTCGTGCTAACACAGAACAATGGATCTTGTCTGGCCGGTGACCGCGTGGGCCCTGTGGGCCGCCGCGCTGGCCGCCGCCTTCAAGGTGTCCAGCCGCGACCGCCCGCGAGGGACGCCGCGACACGAGGCGCCACCGGCCGTGGTCGAGCTGTTACGCGGCATGCGGGCCCAGGAGGTGTTCCACTCGGCGCTGTTCGAGCTGGCCGGGCGCGGGTGGCTGACGATCGAGGACGATCGCCTCTCGCTGGCGCCCCTGAGGCAGGAGCCGCTCCTCCCGTACGAGCGATGGGTCCTGGAACGGGTGGTCGCCCGCCTGGCGGGCCAGCCGTACGCGCCCGTGATGGCGGTCATGCCCGAAGGGGCCGAGCTGGACGGCGGCCTGGTGCCGCTGGCCCGGCAGACCGCGATCGACCTGGGCCTGGCGCGGCGGCGCTGGCCGACCATGATCGTTCCGGTGCTCCTGGCCGCCGGGCTGTTCATCCCCTGGTACGCCACCATCTCCGCGGCCGGGCTGTCGTGGCCGGGGATGATCGCGACGATGGTGTCGTTCGTGGCCGGGGTGGGGCTGCTCATGGCGGGCCGGGGGTTCCTGCTGACCCCGGCCGGGCGGGAGATCGCCGGGCCGGACGCCGAGCCGACGGATCCCGGGCAGGAGTGGATCTTCACGGGCAGCGGCTGGCACGGCGACGAGATCGAGCCGCCCGGATCCGCCGCGTCCGGCCCCAAACGGCAGGAGGTCTCCGGTTACGTCGTCAAGCACTGGGCCGTGGCCGACCCGGACCCCGAGACGACGAGCGGCAGGTGCGCCTACTACGTGGCCGTGCACGACGGCAGCTCGGAGAAGGCCCGGTCGTTCCTGGTCACGCAGGGCCTCTACCAGGACGTGCTGCCAGGCGACCACGTCCGGCTGCTGGTCAGGCCGCACAGCGGCACGGTGGTGCGGGTGCTGGCCCACGAACGTCACTGGTAGGGCGGCAGGTTCCCGGTGAGCAGGGTCTCGGTCTGCAGGCGCAGCCGGGCGGCGTACCGGGGATCGGTCAGCACCAGGAACCGCTCCTCGCGGATGGCCGCCACGACCAGGCCGGCCACCTCGGCCGGCTCGATGCCGCGCTCGGCCGCCCGGCCGACCCATTCCCGCGCGTCCGCCTCGTCCTGGGTGGGGATGGCGACCGGACCGGCCGGGCGTACGCGCTCGGAGTCGGCGATGCGGGTCCTGACCGCGCCGGGGCAGAGCGCGGTCACCCGGAGTTTGGCTCCCGTGGCGGCCAGGTCCTCGGCGAGGGCCTGGGACGCGGCCATCGCGGCGTACTTGGTGACCGCGTACCCGCCCGATCCCGGCGTGGTGAACAGCCCGGCCACCGACACCGTGTTGACGATGTGCCCCTCGGTGTCCTGCTCGATCATGCGCGGGACGAACTCGTGGATGCCGTGGAGCACGCCCCACAGGTTCACGCCCAGCAGCCAGGCGAAGTCCTCCTCGCCGCGGGTCCACATGCGGCCGCCCTGGAAGACGCCGGCGTTGTTGCAGAGGACGTGCACGGCGCCGAGCTCGCCGAAGCAGCGGTTGGCCAGGTGCCGTACGGCCGCCGCGTCGGAGACGTCGGTGACCTGCGTGAGCACCTTGCCGTCGCCTGCCTGGTGGGCCGTCTCGGCGAGGCCGCCGGGATCGACGTCGGCGAGCATCAGCGCCATGCCCTCGGCCGCGAACCTGAGCGCCAGCGCCCGCCCGATGCCGCTGGCCGCGCCGGTCACCACGGCGACCTTGCCGGAGAGCTCCCGCACAGGATCATCCTCCCCTCGCTCGCGACCGACGCTACCTGACCTGCCGCCACCGCCCTAGGGGGGCGATCTAGAGGATGCGGTCGATCAGGCCCAGGGGCGGCGAGCCGAGGTCGAACAGGGCCTTGTGGTAGCGCTGCAGGCTGAAGTCCGCGCCCCACTCCGCCCGCGCCCGCTCCCGCAGGTCGAGGATGAGCAGCTTGCCCCAGGTGTAACGCCCGTACGTCGGGTCGAACGTCGCCCGCCTGGCCTCCGACAGCGCGGCCGGCCCGGCCAGGTGCGTGTCGGACTCGAAGCGCCTGGCGCCCTCCTCGACCGTCATCTGCCCGGTGTGCACGCCGATCGCGCAGGCCAGCCGGGTGACGCGGAGCAGCGCCTCCACCCAGACACCGATCTCGAACCGCGGGTCGTCCGGCTCGAAGCCCTCCTCCACACACAGTTCCTCGGCGTAGTGCGCCCAGCCCTCGATGAACGCGAGGGACTGCAGGAGCCGGCGCACGTCCGACTTGGCCCGCCGCAGCGCGCGGGCGTGCGAGAAGTGCCCGGGCGCGACCTCGTGCACGTTGATCGCCGGCAGCGTCGCGTTGCTGAAGACCTCCAGCCACTCCTCCTGGTCCTGCTCCGACCAGGAGGGGTCCGGCGGCGTGATGTAGTACCAGGACGGGCCCTCGGGCTCGCCGGGCGAGTTCCACGCCATCATGGCCATCGCCCAGCGCCGCGACTCGGGCGCCAGCCCCACCAGGCACTCGCCGTCGTGGTAGGGCACGAGGTCCTTCTCGCGGGTGAACGCGATGGCCTTCTCGGTGCCGATCCGCGCCGCCTCGATGACCCCGTCGGGGTCGGGATGGTCCTTGACCAGCTCCCGTACGACGTCCAGCGGCGCCCGGTCCCGCTCCCCCAGCTTGGCGCAGGACTCGGCGAGCAGGCCCATCAGCCGGTCCCGCTCGGCGTCGGCGCGCTCGGCGAGCCTGCCCAGGTCGACGGGCAGCCCTTCGGCCGTGCCCATGAGCCTGGCCAGCGCCTCGCCGCCGAGCGCCGCGTCCGGGTCGCCCTCGGCCGCGGCCCGCTCGACGTGGGCCACGAGCAGGCTGTGCGCCTTGAGCGCGGCCTCGTCGGTGACCCCGGCGGACAGTCCCCTGGTCGCGGCGAGCAGGGACTGCGCGACGGGGGCCGGCACCTGGTCGAGCGAGGCGATCGCCTGGTCCACCGCCTCGGGCCAGAGCGCGAGGTGGGCCGCCTTGGCCGCCTCGCGCTCCTCCTCGGGGGCGTAGTCGCGGTCGTAGCAGGCGAGGTCGAGGTTCGAGAGGTGGATCAGCGGGTTCTTGCGGTGCAGCTCCAGCTCGCCGAACTGAGTGCGCAGGCTCTCCTCGAACACCTGTAGGTGCTCGGCGTCATGCGCGTCCGCGGGCAGCGGCCCCTCGCCGAGTCGCGCCAGACTGGACCGCACGCCCGCGGGCGAGAGGTCCTGGATCCGGCCGTCGTACTCGTGCCTGCCGCCGCCCTCGCGCGCCTCGGCCACGAACAGGTCGGTGATGGCTCGCAGCCTGGCGTCAAGTTCTGTCATGCGGCCGACGCTAGCGCACACCTTTCGCCCTGTTTTATACAAGCGCGTACCGGTCGGCCGTAATGTGAGAATGTTTCCCATGGCCCTCAAGATCACGACGCTCGCGGAGCGTCCCGAGTTCGCGCCGTCGCTGTTCGAGATGGACCATACGTGGCACGATTTCGTGCTCGAGGATCCGATCGCGGACCTGTTCTATCCGTTCGCCACCACGACCTACGCCGGCTACGTGCTGGTGGCCGACTCCGAGGAGGAGCCGGGACGGCTGGCGGCGCGGGCGTGCATGATGCCGTTCCTCTCCAGGGGCCCCGAGCTGCCCGACGACGGGTGGGACGGCGTGATCAGGTACGGCTGGCTGGCCCGCGAGCGCGGCGAGCGGCCCGACAGCATCTCCGCCCTGGAGATCTCCGTCCGCCGCGACCTCCAGGGGACGGGGCTCTCCTCCCTGATGCTCGCGGCCATGCGCGAGCAGGCCGCCGGCCTCGGCTACCGCGAGCTGGTGGCGCCGGTCAGGCCCAACAAGAAGCACCTCGAACCGCGCACCCCCATGGCCGAGTACGCCTTCAGGACCCGCGCCGACGGCCTGCCCCATGACGCCTGGTTACGCGTGCACGTGCGGGCCGGCGGGAAGATCGTCAAGGTGGCGCCGCGCTCGATGGTCGTCTCGGGCACGCTGGCGGAGTGGCGGCGGTGGACGGACCTGCCGTTCGACCGGCCGGGCCCGGTGGAGGTGCCCGGCGCGCTCACCCCGGTGCACTGCGACGTGGAGCAGGACCACGCCGTGTACGTCGAGCCGAACGTCTGGGTCAGCCACCCCCTGGCCTGAGCGCGACCCGGCGCCGCAGCTCGTCGGCGAACTGCCCGGCGTCCAGCCCCTTGGCGGCGGCCCACGCGTCATCGTGATAAGTCGTCAGATGCCGGTCGGCGGCGTCCCCGACCAGCGACACCACGGTGCCGGTCTCGCCTCTGGCCCGCATGCGCTCGACCAGCTCCAGCGCCGCCCAGAGCGCCGTGCCCGACGAGCCGCCCACCGCGAGCCCCGTGACCGCCCTGAGGTGCCGGGCCGCCGCCACGCTCGCGGCGTCGGGCACCGGGATGACGAGGTCGACGAGATCGGGCCGGAACCCCGGCTCGACGCGGGGCCGCCCGATGCCCTCGATCCGCGACGGCATCCCGGTCGCGTAGTCGGACACGTCGAGCGTCCATCCCGGGAAATATGCCGAATTATCGGGATCGGCCACCGCGACCCGGCAGGGGACGTCGTGCTCGCGTACCCACCGCCCGAGCGTGGCGGAGGTGGCACCCGTGCCCGCGCCCGTCACCACCCAGTCGGGCCGCACCTGGGCGAACAGCTCCTCCCCCAGGTCGTGCTCGGCCGCCCGGCCGAACTGGTCGAGGAAATGGCCCGGGATCGCGCGCGCCGCGTCGTAGATCGCGAGGGGCGGCGTGACGAACCTGCACTCCCCGCCCAGCGCCTCCACCGCCCTGGCCCGCGCCTGGCTGCGCTCGCCCGGCATGACCACGATGTACGGCAGCCCGAGCCGCCGGGCGAACCAGGCCTGCGCGACGGCCGCGTTGCCGCCCGTGGCCTCCACCACGGTCGTGCCCTCGCCGACCAGCCCGTCGAGGACGGCCCGCCGGAACAGCGCCCTGGAGTGCCGGTGCCGCAGGCTCCCGGTCGGCTGCGCGGACTCGTCCTTCAGCAGCAGCCTGATCCCGGGCGCCTGGACCGGGAAGTCGATCAGCGGGGTGGGCTCCGCCGCCGCCAGCACGTCGAGGGCCCGCGCGTTCCAGCTCACGGCTCCACCCTGCCAGGCCGGGGCAGGCCGGGCGGCGCCGTTCGCCACGAGCCGACCGATCAAACAGCGTTCAGGGGAGCTGGGTGCTTTCGCCCGGAGCGAGCAGCCGGAGCCGGTCGCCGAACCCGGCGAACGCCTTCTCCACGGTGTCCCGCCCCTGCGTGAAATGCGCCCAGTGCTCGAAGTGCAGCGGCACCACGTGCCGGGCCTCCAGGATCTCGGCCGCCGTCACGGCGTCGTCGCTGGTCAGCGTCAGGTAGCCGTCGACCAGCGGCGTGCGCGCCCCGCCCGCGAACAGCAGCGCCACGTCCACGGGGCCGAACCGCCCGGCGATCTCCCGTACGACGTCCAGCGAGGCGTTGTCCCCGCTCACGTAGACGGTCGGCAGCCCGTCAGCACCGAGCACGAACCCGGTCACCTCGCCCACCAGGTGCTCGGTCCCGTCGGGCCCGTGCTGGGCGGGGACGCCGGTCACCCGCAGCCCGTCGCCCACCGTGACGGACGTCCAGTTGGGCAGCGCCCGCACGGAGGCCCCCAGCCGCCCGGCCGCCGACCCGGTGGAGAGCACCAGCGGAACGGACACCAGGTAGTCCCGCCCGGCCCTGTCGAGGTTGTCCGGGTGCTGGTCGTGGGAGAGCAGCACCGCGTCCACGGCCCCGAGCTCGGCCGCGCCGAAGGCGGGCCCCGCGGTCTTCGTGAGCGCCCTGTTCCCGATCGGGTAGTCGCCGGGCGCGTCGAACGTAGGGTCGGTCAGCAGGCGCACCCCGCCGATCTCCAGGACCGCCGTCGGCCCTCCGAGGTAACGAATCTCCATGGACGTCAACGACACCGGCTCAGGACGGCTTATTCCACGCCGAGCCCGTTGATGATCCGCCCGGTCGACCGGTGGCAGAGCGCGCGGAAGTCGGCCTCGGCCATCCCGATCCGCCCGCTCAGGTACTGCTGGACCAGCCCCTGCGCGCTCGACGTGATCGTCATCGCCGTCTCCAGGGGATCGTCCTCGCGCAGCCGCCCCGTACGCATGCCCTCCTCCACGAGCTCGGCGACGACGCTGAACGGCGGCCCCTGCCCGTCGCGGAAGTCCTCCGGGAAGCGCCGCGCCCCCGCCCAGGCGTCCAGGATCAGGAACCGGTACAGGTGCGGGCTCCCGAGCGCGAAGTCGAGGAAGTCGTCCAGCGCGGCCATGCACCGCTCGTCCCACGTCCCCGAAGGAGAGCGCCGCCGCCATGACTCGGCCAGCTCGCGGGCGCTGCGGTCGGCGACCGCGCGCAGCAGGGCGTCCCGGTTGGGGTAGTGGCGGTAGATGGCCATGGCGGTGATGCCCACGGCGTCGCCCACGCGTCGCATGCTGACCGCGTCGGCGCCGTCCTCCAGAAGGATCCGCCGCGCGACGGCCACGATGCGCCCGGCCGTGCCCTGATCGTTCACGTTTACAGCGTAGACGTCACTTCAACCGCAGCCGCCGCATCGTCTTGAGCGTGGTGGCCAGGGTGGCGGCCCACTTCTCGTACGGCAGCCCGAACGGCGGCTCGAACCCCAGCCAGCCCGCCTGCGAGGCCACGGTCTTGGACTCGGTGTAGCGCAGCAGGCCTTCCGAACCGTGCCGGCGGCCCAGCCCGGACGCCTTCATGCCGCCCATGGGGGCGTCGTAGGAGGCGTAGGCCGAGGCGTACCCCTCGTTGATGTTGACCGTGCCGGCTTTGACGCGGGCGGCGAGCGCGCGGCCGCGCGGGAGGCTGGAGGTCCAGATGGAGGCGTTCAGGCCGTAGATGGTGTCGTTGGCCAGCTCGACCACCTCGTCCTCGGAGGAGAACGGGTAGAGCGCGACCACCGGCCCGAACGTCTCGTTGCGGCACAGCTCCATGTCCTCGGCGACGCCGGTGAGCACGGTCGGCTCGTAGAACAGCGGGCCCAGGTCGGGCCTGGCCTTGCCGCCGGTCAGCAGCCTCGCGCCCTTGGCCAGGGCGTCGTCCACGTGCGCGCCGACCGTGTCGAGCTGGCGCCGCGAGGTGAGCGAGCCCATCTGCACCGACCAGTCGTGGCCCGCGCCCAGCTTCATGCCCCGGACCTGCTCGACGAAGCGCTCGGCGAAGGCGTCGAACACGGACGCGTGCACGTACAGGCGCTCGATCGACAGGCAGAGCTGCCCGGCGTTCGTGAAGCAGGCCCGGATGGCCCCCTGCACGGCCACGTCGAGGTCGGCGTCGTCGAGCACCACCATCGGGTTCTTGCCGCCGAGCTCCAGCGAGCAGCCGATGAGCCGCTTGGCCGCCTCCTCGGCGATCTTCCTGCCGCCGCGCGTCGATCCCGTGAACGCCACGTAGTCGGCGTCGTCCAGCAGCGCGTCGCCGATCTCGGCCGGCTCGCCGAGCACGACCTGCCAGATCTCGCGCGGCATGCCCAGCTCGGCCAGCAGGTCGATGGTCCACAGCGTGGACTGGGCGGTCTGCGTGTCCGGCTTGTGCACGATCGCGTTGCCGGCCAGCAGCGCGGGCACCGCGTCGGTGACGCCCAGCGCGAGCGGGTAGTTCCACGGGGAGATCAGCGCGACCACGCCCTTGGGCCGGCGCAGCTCCACGACGCGGGTGGCGCCGGGGAAGACGCCCTTGCGGGCGCGCGGCGCGAGCAGGCCGGGCGCCCGGCGGGCGTAGTGGAGAGCGCAGCCCGCGACGTCGAGCACCTCCTCGAAGGCGTGCTTGCGGGCCTTGCCCGTCTCGTCCTGGACGATGTCGAGGATCTCGGCGCGCCGGTCGAGGATCGCGTCGTGCAGCCGCAGGAACGGTCTCGCCCGCTCCGCCACGGGCCTGCGCGCCCACTCGTCCTGGGCGGCCCTGGCCTTCTCGTACGCCCTGCGGACGTCGTCGACGTCCGAGACGGGCAGCTCAGCGAGGGTTTCGCCGGTGAAGGGGGCGATGATGTGCCGTGTCCTACCGCTGGACGTCACGTGCATGCCAGAAGGATATTCCGCCCGGCTACCCACGGGTAGTTTTTGCGGATTCGCGCCGTAGCGACAGAATCCCTACATGGCAACCTTCGCTCCGCTACGCCCCGGAGATCCACAGCGGCTGGGGGGCCTGGATCTCCTCGGCCGGCTCGGTGAGGGCGGTCAGGGCGTCGTCTACCTCGCCCAAGGCCACAATGACTCCCGCGTGGCCGTCAAATGGCTGCGGCCCGACCTGTCAGGCGACCAGGTGAGCGCCGAGAGGTTCATGCGCGAGGTCCAGGTGGCCCAGCAGGTGGCGCCGTTCTGCACCGCCGCCGTCCTCGGCACCGGGGTCGAGGAGGATCGGCCGTACATCGTCAGCGAGTTCATCGAAGGGCCCTCCTTGCACCGGGTCGTGCAGGAGGAGGGGCCGCGCACGGGCACCGTCCTGCACCGCCTGGCCATCGGCACCGCCACCGCGCTGGCCGCCATCCACCAGGCCGGCATCGTCCACCGTGACTTCAAGCCGGCCAACGTGATCATCGGCGCCGACGGGCCCCGGGTGATCGACTTCGGCATCGCCAGGGCGCTGAACGCCACCTCCACGATCAGCAGCATGGTCGTGGGCACGCCGGCGTACATGTCGCCCGAGCAGATCATGGGGCACACGGTCGGCCCGGCCGCCGACATGTTCTCGTGGGCGAGCGCGATGGTCTTCGCCGCCTCCGGACAGGCGCCGTTCGGCAGCGACACGATGCCCGCGGTGATCAACCGCGTCCTCAACCAGCATCCCGACCTGGGCATGCTCGACGGGCAGCTGCGTGACGTGGTGGCCGCGTGCCAGCCGCTGGACATGCTCGGGGTCAACTACTACAACCCGACGCTGGTCCGCCAGTGGGACGGATCCTCCGAGCGGGCGACCGCCGAC
>NZ_JBSFTC010000232.1:0-19324 GCF_053590415.1 Nonomuraea sp. NPDC003201 | reverse complement strand
CGGGTCGCCGCCGGCGCGGTGCCCGTCGCGCACGCCAGCGACGGAGCCGGGTCCATCCGCGTCCCGGCCTCCTGCTGCGGGCTGGTCGGGCTCAAGCCGAGCCGCGGCCGGATCACCTGCGGGCCCGACGCGGGCGAGGCGATGCTCGGCATGTCGTACGAGTTCGCGCTCACGCGGACCGTCCGCGACGCCGCGCACCTCCTGGACGCCGTCCACGGACCCGGCATCGGCGACAAGTACACCGCGCCGCCCCCGCGGCGACGCTACGCCGACGAGGTCGGGGCCGACCCCGGCCGGCTGAGGGTGGCGGTGACCACCAAGGCCTGGTCGGGGACCGAGGTGGACGGCCGGGTGGCCGAGGCGGCGCTCCGCGTGGGCCACGCGCTGGAGCGGGCCGGGCACCACGTCGCCGAGGCCGCCCCGGACGTGGACCAGGAGGCGGTCATGCGCAGCCTGGTGGCCGAGAGCGTGGCGATCGCCTCCACGCTGCTCATGGCCCCCAGGCAGCCCGACCCGGCCCGGATGGAGGCCGTCTCCCGGCAGGCCCTGCGGGCGGCGCGGGAGTACACCGGGCTGGACCTGCTGGCCGCCTTCGACGCCCAGAACCGGGTCACCCGCTCCGCGGGCGCGTTCTTCACCGAGCACGACCTGCTCGTCACCCCCACGCTGGCCCGCCTGCCCGCGCCGCACGGCACGCTGCGCTACGACGATCCCGAACACACGCTGACGAGCTGGCTGGAGTCGCTCGACGGCTACGGGCCGTTCACGGTGCTGTTCAACGTCACCGGGCAGCCCGCGATCAGCCTGCCGCTCGGCCACGCCGACGGGCTGCCCGTCGGCGTGCAGATCGTCGCCCCGTACGGCCGCGAGGATCTGCTTTTCCGGATCGCCGCCCACCTGGAACAGGCGATGCCCTGGAAGGACCGGACTCCTCCGGTCTTCGTGGGAAACCGTTCCTAGGTGCCGAACGGCACGGTCGCCGGGGTCAAGAGGTGCCGAACGGCACCTGGCCCCGGCGACCGGGCCCCCGCGAGGCTTGATCGCATGGAAACCCTCACTTCCGGCCGGCGCGGCTACGCGGCGGCGCTGTGGGCGCTGGGCTACGGCCTGCTCGGGGCGGCGTGGGCGCTGGGGACGCCCGGCTTCCCCTGGGGCGCCTCTGATCCCGACCCGGACGGGGCGCTGTCCGTCCTGGCCGGCGCGACGCCGAGCTTCGGCTGGTGGATCGCCGCCGTCGCGCTGATCGCCCTGGTGACGGCGCTGGCGCTGGCCCGCGGCGACGGCGGCCGCGCCCCGCTCTACCTGGCCTGGCCGATCGCCGTGCTCCTGATCCTGGTCGTCCCCGACTCCCGGCTCATGATGGGCCTGGCCTACACGCCCCTCCTGCTGGTCGCGCCGATGTTCGGCTGGAGCCTGGGCGGCGTCACCCTCGCCGACGCCTGGCCGTGGCCGGTGCTCAACCAGCTCGTCTGCGTGCTCGGCGGGCTGCTCCTGGCCGCCGCGGCGCTGTCGTACGGCCGCGGGCGGGACGCCGCGCGCTGGTTCACCCCTGAGCGGGGACGCCGGGCCGTGTACGTGGCGGTCGCGGTGCCGCTGGTCTACTGCCTGACCCGGTGGGCCTGGGCCCTGGGCATCCCGCTCGGCGTGACCCCGGAGTTCCTCGCCCAGGGAGAGGACGGCCTGTGGCTGGCCGGCGCGTACCTGGCGACCTTCGGCGCGTTCGGCGGCGTGCTCACGCTCGGGCTGACCCAGCAGTGGGGCGAGGTCTTCCCTCGCTGGATCCCCGGCCTGCGCGGCAGGCGGGTGCCGCCCCTGCTGGCGGTCATCCCCGCAGGGTTCGTCTCGATCGTCGTCACCGTGGCCGGGCTGACCTACATCAGGTCCACGATCGCCGGCCGGTTCACCCTGGACGAATGGGGCGCCTGGCTCCCGGAGTGCTTCTGGCCGATCTGGGGCGCCGCCCTGGCCACCGCCACGATCTGCTACTTCCGGCGCCGTTCCTAGCGGCGGGTCACTGCGGCCAGACGGCGGTGCGGGCGGTCAGGGCCGGGGCCTCCTGGTGGAGGAGGTCGAGGAAGGCGTCCACCGGCCTGGTGGACACGCGTCCGGCCTTCCGGTAGACGCGGATCTCCCGCTGCCACAAGGGGGCCGGCAGCGGGCGGGTCACCACGTCGTCCCCGAACACCGCCACCTGCGCGGCGAACGCGCCCAGGATCGCCACCCCCAGACCGGCCGCCACCATGGCCGAGATCGTGGTGGCCTGCGCGATCACCATGATCTCGACGGGATCGGCGCCGACCCGGTCGAGCCGGTCGCGGTAGTCGGCCCAGCCGGCGTACGGGTCGCCGGTGACCATGACGGTCTCCTGGGACAGCAGCCCGAGGTCCACCGGCGAGGCCGTGGCCAGCGGGTGGCCTCTCGGGGCCACCAGCACGATCTTCTCGTGGAACAGGTGCGCGGAGGGGACGTTGTGGTACACCTGCGGCACGTCCGAGGTGCGCAGCGCGACGTCGAGCTCGCCGCGGGCGATGGCCTCCTCCAGTTGCAACGGGTCGCCCTCGCGCAGCACCACCGTGACCCCGGGGTGCAGCCGCCTGAACCGCTGCATCAGCGGCGCCAGGAGCACCGCGCTCAGCCCCGGGTAGCCGCCCACCGTGACCCGGCCCTTGAGCTCGGCGCGCAGGGTACGCACCTCGTCCACGCCGGTCTGGATCGCGGCCAGCGCCGCGCGGGCCCTGGGCAGGAACCTGGCGCCGGCGGCGGTGAGCGTGACCTCCTTGCTGGTACGGATGAGCAGCGTGTCGCCGAGCGCCTGCTCCAGGGCGGCGACGTGCGCGCTGACCCGGGGCTGCGAGCGGCCCAGGACGCGCCCCGCGGCGGTGAAGCCCCCGTGGTCCACGACCGCCACGAAGGTGGCCAGCCAGCTCAGCTGCAGGTCCAGGCGTTCGATCATCCGGCAAACGTATGGTTTTGAGCCGGGCCATGGCAATAGACGAATGGTTGCGCCTGTCCTAAATTCCCGGAATATGACGAGCGAGATTGTGGAGTTCGACGCCGGACGCATGACCAGAGGTCAGCGCAGGATAGCGCTGACCGCCATCGGCGGCTACTACGTGGACGGCTACGACCTGCTGGTCCTGTCCGGCGCCCTGCTCGGCATCGTGCCCGAGCTCTCCCCGGACCCCGGCGTCCTCGGCCTGGTGGGCGCGTCCGCGTTCGTCGGGATGGCCCTCGGCTCCCTGCTGACCGGCCCGCTGACCGACCGCTTCGGCCGGCGGCCGGTGTTCTTCGCCTCGATGGCCGTCTTCGTGCTGGCCTCGCTCGGCTTCCTGTTCGTGAACGACGTGTGGCAGCTCATCGCGCTGCGGTTCTGCGTCGGGTTCGCGATCGGCGCGGACATGCCGGCCTCGGCCGCCCTGATCACTGAGTTCATCCCGTCCAGGAGGCGCGGGACGTTCACCGGCCTGGGCGGGGTGGCCTGGATGCTGGGCGCGCTGACCGCCATCGCCGTCACGCTGCTGGTCTTCACCGCTTCCGGGGTGGAGCACTGGCGCTGGGTGATGGCGACCGGGGCCGTCGCGGCGGTGGTGCTGCTCTTCCTGCGCCGCCGTACGCCGGAGTCGCCGTACTGGCTGCGTGCCCACGGCCGCCACGAGGAGGCCGTGGCCGCCTGGCGGTACGCGACCTCCGGCGAGGCGGGCCCGCCCGAGCCCGCCGCGACGGGCGGCGGGCAGCCGGCCCCGCTGCGGATGCTGTTCCGCCGGCCGCTGGCGATCATGATGGTCATGCTCTGCGTGTACTGGGGCTGCAACAACCTGTACGGCTCGGCCATCCTGCTCTACCAGCCCAGCCTGATCAAACGCATCGTCACGCCGAGCACGTTCACCTCGCTGCTGTTCACCGCCTGCACGACGGCGCTGGCCGTGATCCTGGGCCTGATCGTCTGCCTGTGGGTGATCGAGTCGATCGGCCGCCGCTTCATCGCGATCACCGGCACGGCCGTCGCCGCCGCGTGCACGTTCCTCATCTGGGCCGGGTTCGGCACCTCGTGGCTCGTGCTGGCGGCCTTCGCCGTCACGATCGCGGTGATCAACGGCGGCACCTCGCTGGCCTTCTACTCCTGGGCGCCCGAGCTGTTCCCGGCGGGGGTGCGGGGGCGGGCCGTCGGCATCGTCAACATGGTCGGCAAGACGGGCAGCGTAATCGGCACGCTGGCGCTGCCCAGCATGTTCGAGGCGCTCGGCGCCGTCTCCTTCCTGGTCATCTCGGCCCTGGCCGTGCTGAACGCCGCGGTGACCTTCAAACTGGCCCCGGAGACCCGCGGCCTGACCCTGCGCCAGCTCGAAGAAAGGATGCGTGCATGACCTCGGGGCACGTGGGACGTACCTACCAGGACTCCACACCGTGGTGGCCGGAGCCGCCCAGGCCCCGGGAGGGCGCGCCGGACGTGATCGTGGTCGTCCTCGACGACGTCGGGTTCGGCAGCCTCGGCTGCTACGGATCCGAGATCGCCACCCCCACGATGGACGCCCTGGCCGCCGGCGGGCTGCGCTACACCAACTTCCACGTCACGCCGCTGTGCTCGCCCACCCGCGCCTCGCTGCTCACCGGCCGCAACCACCACGCCGTGGGCATGTCCCTGCTGTCCAACGCCGACAGCGGCTTCCCCGGCAAGCGCGGCACCGTGACCCACCGCGCGGCCACGATCGCCGAGGTGCTGCGCGACACCGGCTACAACACCTACGCCTTCGGCAAGTGGCACCTGGCGCCCATGGACCGGACCAGCGCGATCGGCCCCTACGACCAGTGGCCGCTGGGCCGGGGCTTCGACCGCTACTACGGCTTCCTCGAGGGCATCAGCGACCAGTACTTTCCCGAGCTGGTCCAGGACAACCACCGGGTGGAGCCGCCGCGGACGCCGGAGGAGGGCTACCACCTCACCGAGGACCTCGTCGACCGGGCCATCGCCTGTGTCTCCGACCACAAGTCGGTGGGGCCGGACAAGCCGTACCTCCTCTATCTGGCCATGGGGGCGGGCCACGCGCCGCACCAGGCGCCCCAGGAGTACCTGCGGCGCTACCGGGGCCGCTACGACGAGGGCTGGGACGTGATCAGGGAGCGCCGCCACGCCCGGCAGGTCGAGCTCGGGATCATCCCGCCCGGCACCGCGCTGGCGCCCCGCAACGACGGGGTGCGGCCCTGGGCCGAGCTCCCCGAGGAGGAACGCGCGGTCGCCGCCCGGCTGCAGGAGGCGTTCGCCGCGATGCTGGAGCACACCGACGCCCACCTCGCCCGGCTCATCGCCCACCTGGAGCACATCGGCACCCGCGAGAACACGCTGATCGTGCTCCTGTCGGACAACGGCGCCAGCCAGGAGGGCGGCGCGCTCGGCAACACCAACTCGATCGCCTACGAGAACGGCGACGCCGTCTCCCACGCCGACAACGTCGCCCGCCTCGACGAGATCGGCGGCTTCCGTTGCCACGGCAACTACCCCTGGGGCTGGGCGCAGGCGGGCAATACCCCGCTCAAGCGCTACAAGCAGAACACGCACGCCGGGGGCGTCCGGGCCCCGCTCATCGTCTCGTGGCCGGGGCGGGTCCCCGAGGGCGGCGTGCGGACGCAGTTCCACCACGTCATCGACGTGACCCCGACGATCCTGGACGTCGTCGGCACGGAGATGCCGCAGACGTACCGGGGGCTCGCGCAGCTGCCCGTGCACGGCGTGTCCATGCGCTACACCTTCGACCGCGCCACGGCTCCGACCAGCCGCCCCACCCAGTACTTCGAGATGTACGGGCACCGCGCGATCTGGCACGAGGGCTGGAAGGCCGTGGCCTACCACGAGCGCGGCACCTCCTACGACGACGACCGGTGGGAGCTGTACCACCTGGACGACGACTTCTCCGAGTGCCACGACCTGGCGGACGAGCGCCCCGACGTGCTCCACGAGCTGATCGGCCGCTGGTGGTCCGAGGCCGACCGGTACGGCGTCTTCCCCCTGGACGACCGCAACTTCGCCGAACGCGCCGCGAAATACCACAGCGCGGCCTCGCCCAGAAGGCGGCGGAGTTTCGTGCTCTATCCGGAGATGAGCCGCATCCCGGGCGGGGTCACGCCGCTGATCTACGACCGCTCGTACCGCATCGACGCCGAGGTGCGGCTGCGCGAGGGCGACGAAGGCGTGCTGATCTCCCAGGGTGACGTGAACGGCGGTCACGTCCTGTACGTGGCAGAGGGCCGGCTCCACTACGAGTACAACCACCAGGGCACCCGCTACCGCGTGCACGGCGAGCGCCCGCTGCCGCCAGGCGACCACGTCCTGTCGATGATCTTCACCAGGACCGGCCCCTGTCAGGGTGTGGCCGCCCTGGCCGTGGACGGCCGCCCCGACGGCGGGAAGGAGCCGCTCACGACCGCCCGCTACCTGATCGGCTGGCAGGGCCTGGTGCTCGGGCGCGACGCGCTGTCGCCGGTGAGCTGGGACTATCCGCGCGGTTTCCCCTTCACCGGCACGATCGAGCGGGTACGCGTGGAGCTGGACGAGGATGTCCCGGACGCCGTCCACGAGACGTTCGACTGACGGGGAGTAACCGGGCGCGCTCGTGACCTGCTCTTGGTGTCCGTCTCAGTACGCTCCCGTGCGTGATGGAAGACAAGAGCCGGAGCAGGCCGCGGATCAGCATCGACGGAGCGGGCATCGAGAGGCGCAGGACGGCGATCCAGGCGCTGGTGGATCAGGCGCCGCCGCCGGCGGCGGAGCGGGTCCCGATGCCCCGCCCCATCTTCAGCGCGCGCTCGGACGGGACGGAAGCGCCGCGAACGCCGCTGACCAGGCATCTCCGGGAAGGGTGACGTACTTGCCGAGGAACTGCCGCGCCGAGGCGGAGTCCAGTCGGTAGTCGTAGTTGGTCTTCCTGCAGGCGTCGTCCGCGCCGGAGATCGTCGTGGCGATGAGGAGGTGCGAGTTGAGCCCGCCCAGGAAGTTCGGGCCGCCCGAGTCGCCGAAGCAGGTGCTCCCGTCGCCCTTGGTGGACAGCGAGAGGTTGAGCCATCTCGGGGTCATGCTCTTGTACGAGATGGTCGCCTGGTGGCGCGTGTCGGTGTAGTGGAAGCTCTGGCCGCGCGGCTTCTTCTTGGTGGGCTTGAGCGAGCCGTACCCGACGGGGGTGAAACGTGCGGAGTCCAGCTTGTTCTGGGCCTTGAGGAAGTCGAGCAGGCCCGCGGCCGGCAGCTGGGCGGGCGTGATGTTCGGGACGGGCTTGCTGAACAGGACGACGGCCATGTCATGGAGGTCGGACTTCTTCGAGAAGCGGGGGTCCGGGATGTAACGGCCGGTGTAGACCTGGCCCCCGCGCTTGTAGTGGCCCGTGAAGGAGACGGTGGCCGTCTTCTGCTTAGGCTCACCGCAGTGGGCGGCGGTGAGGAGGACGGTCGGCGAGATGAGCGTTCCGGTGCAGTACGACCACGTGCCGTCGGGATTCGCCTCATCGGAGATGAGAGCCCCTACTTCCGGGTGAGCGTCACCGTCGGTGAAACCGTTGGTGATGGCCGCTGCCGGAGTCGCGGTGTATGCCAGCGTCGCAGCGGCAACCAGGACAAAAGGGACATAACGCATTCCCGAAGTTTAGGTGTTGAGGGGTGATGAATGGCACATATGAGCAAAAGATCTACTTGTTTTCCTGGGAACGGCCGGTTTGGCCGCGCATTTCCCGGAGTGGGAAGCATCGCGTATATAAGATCCCCTCGTGAATGCTCAGGCCCTGGCGCTCGGCGCGGTCGCCGGGCTGCCGGAGGGGTTACGGGACCTCCGGGTGCGGGTCAGGCGGTTCCTCGAGGACGAGATCGCCTCCGGCGGCTTCGTCCCCGAGGCCGACGCCTGGATGTCGGGCGTCGATCCGGCCTTCAGCGGCCGCCTGGCCGGGCGCGGCTGGGTGGGGATGACGATCCCCGCGGCGTACGGCGGGCACGGGCGGACCGCGCTGGAGCGCTATGTGGTGACCGAGGAGCTTCTGGCCGCCGGTGCGCCGGTGGCGGCCCATTGGATAGCCGACCGGCAGATCGCCCCCAGCATCCTGCATAACGGCACAGAACAACAGAAACATACGTATCTTCCGCAAATCGCCCGCGCCCAGGGTTTCTTCGCGATCGGCATGTCCGAGCCCGATGCGGGTTCGGATCTGGCCTCGGTCCGGACCCGGGCCGCCGAGGTCGAGGACGGCTGGCGGCTGACGGGCACCAAGGTGTGGACCAGCGTGGCGCACATCGCCACGGCGGTGGTCGTCCTGGCGCGCACCGACGACGCCGGCGACCGGCACGCCGGGCTCTCCCAGTTCATCGTGGACCTGCCCCACCCGGCGGTCTCGATCCGGCCGATCATCACCATCGACGGGGCGCACCACTTCAACGAGGTGGTCTTCGACGACGCGGTGATCCCGGCGGACGGCCTGCTGGGCCGCCGGGGGGACGGCTGGCGCCAGGTCACCGCGGAGCTGGGCAACGAACGTTCCGGCCCCGAGCGCATCCTCAGCACGCTGCCGCTGCTGCGGGAGTGGGCCCGGCCGGAGAACCTGGGAGACGACCCGGTCGCGCACGCCGAGCTGGGCCGGCTGGTCTCCCGGCTGGTGGCGCTGCGCCGGCTGTCCCTGTCGGTCGCCGCGCGGCTGGCCGCGGGGGAGAGCCCGGCCGTGGCGGCGGCCCTGGTCAAGGATCTGGGTACGGAGTTCGAGGGCGACGTCGTGGACGCCGTGCGGCGGCACGTCCGTCCGGAGCCGGGCGGACGGGGGCTCGCGGCCATGCTGGCCAAGGCCGTCCTGCACGTCCCGGCCTTCACCCTGCGCGGCGGCGCCAACGAGATCCTGCGCTCGATCGTGGCCAAGGAGCTGTCCTCATGACCGCCGACCATCTCCGCGACCTGACCGCCGCCCATCTCCGCGACCTGGCCGAGGCGGTGCGGGGCCTGCTGGACGCGGAGCTGCCAGGCCCGGCGCTCTGGGCCCGGCTGGAGGAGCTGGGATTCACCTCGCTCACGGTTCCCGAGCCCCAGGGCGGGAGCGGCGGCACGCTCACGGACGCCGCCGTGGTGGTCCGCGAAGCCGGCGCGGCCGGGGCGGCGCTGCCCCTGGCCGAGGCCCTGTTCGTCGCGGGCCCGCTGCTCGCCGCGTCGGGAGCCGCCCTGCCGTCCGGGACGGTGACCGCGTACACCGGTGATCTGGTGGCGGAGCCGGGCCCCGGCGGGTGGCGGGTCACCGGCCCGCTGATCCGCGTGCCCTGGCTGCGATCCGCCGATCACCTGGTGGCCCTGGTCGACACCCCGGACGGGCCGGGAACCGCCGTACTGCCCGCCCCCGCCGGACTTTCCCCCGGCGAGAACCTGGCGGGGGAGGAGCGTGACAGCGCCGTGCTCGCCGGCGCCGAGGCGGCGGTCACGCCTCTGCCGCCCGGCCCGTGGCGCCACGAGCTGGAGCTGCACGGGGCCACGGCGCGGGCGCTGCAGCTGGCCGGCGCCGCCCGCGGCGTCCTGACGCTCACCGCGCGGCACGTCGCCGACCGGGTGCAGTTCGGCCGGCCGCTGGCCCGGTTCCAGACCGTCCAGCACCGGCTCGCGCGGCTGGCGGCAGACGTGGTCACCGTCGAGGTGGCGGCGGACGCGGCGGTCGCGGCGCTGCGGGACGGCGCCCAGGACCGGGAGCTCGCCGTGGCCTCGGCCAAGGCCGAGGCGTCCGCGCTGGCCCGGTCGGTGGCCGCCGCGGGCCACCAGTTGCACGGCGCGATCGGGTTCACGATGGAGCACCGGCTCGGCGCCTGCACCAGGAGGCTGTGGGCGTGGCGCGAGGAACACGGCAACGAGCTCCACTGGCAGCGCAGATGCGCCGACCTGGCGAGAGGATCGGGCGACGTGTGGGAGCTCGTCACCGGCGAGCCGGGGTCGAGGCCCCTTTGACGACAGGAGCAGCATCATGACCGCCGAACCGCCCGCCATCACCACCGTCGGCGACGGGATCGCCAGGCTCACCCTGAACAACCCCCGGCGCAAGAACGCCATCACGCTGGAGATGGCGGCTCTCATCGAGGACTTCTGCGCCCGCGTTCACGGTGATGACACCATCGGCGCCGTCCTCGTCGACGGCGCGGGCGCCTACTTCTGCAGCGGCGCCGACACCCGCGACCTGGCCGCCTCCTCCGCCGATCCCGCCGCGCCGGAGTCGGTCGCGCGGACCTCCGCCGTGTACGCGGCGTTCGTGCAGGTCGGGCGGCTCCCGGTGCCCAGCGTGTCGCTGGTGACCGGCGGCGCGGTCGGCGCCGGGCTCAACCTCGCCCTGGCCACCGACCTGATGCTGGTCAGCCCGGACGCGGTGCTCGACAGCGGGTTCGTGGCGCGCGGCATCCATCCGGGCGGCGGTCACCTGGCATTGCTCGGCCGCGCGGCCGGGTATCAGCCCGCCATCGCGCTCGGGGCCCTGGGCGCGGCGCTGTCCGGCGCCGAGGCCGTACGCCGCGGCCTGGCCTGGGACGTGGCCGAGCCGCACGCCATGCTGGACACCGCCACCCGGCTCGTGTCCATGGCCGCCGCCGACCCCCAGCTGGCCCGGCGGATCAAGCAGAGCGCCACCCTCGAACTCGGCCCGCCCGCGGTGTCCTGGCCGTCGGCGCTGGAGATCGAACGCGGGATGCAGATGTGGTCGCTGGGCCGTAAGGGCAGCCAGGGGTGGGACCGGAAGCCGCCCAAGCCGCCCGTGGAGTCCTGATCGTCAGCCCTGCCCGAGCGAGCGGGCCTCCTTCCACTTCGGGCTGTCGAGGAAGTGGTTGTCGTACAGCTCCTGCGAATCGAGCAGCTCCTCGAGGGTGGCCTCGCCGGTGCGCAGGCGGGCCAGCAGCCGGAAGTACTCGAAGCGCTCCACGCCCGGCGTGATGACGATCAGCAGGTCGGCCTCGGAGCCGGGGGCGGCGGCGAAGGCGTGGGCGACGTTCGGGGGCACCACGGCCATGTCGCCCTCCTCCAGGGTGAGCACCTCGTCGCCCGCCAGCACCTGGGCGGCGCCGCCGAGGACGTAGAACAGCTCGCTGGAGGAGGTGTGCAGGTGGGGCACCGCGCCGTCGGCGCCCGGGGTGAGGGTCATGCGCAGGCTGCTCAGGGCGCCTCCGGTGGAGCTGGAGTCGAGCAGGAGCCGGCCGGTGGCCGGGGCGTCGCCGCCGCCGATGATCTCGGCGTCGGTCGCGCGTACGACTGCGGTCTCGGGCGTGATGAGCGACATGGTGAGAAGTCCTTCCTCAGGAGTTACAGGGCGCCGTCGAGGGCGGCGGCGACCAGGCGTCCGGCGTAGGCGCGATCCACCGGGTCGCCGGTGATCAGGACGCGGTAGTACAGGGCTCCGGCGAGCTGCTCCAGCAGCGTCATGGGGTCGACGTCGGGGCGGAGCCGGCCCTCGTCGCGGGCGCGTTCGATGAGGCGGCAGGCCAGCGCGTTGCGGCGGGCGTAGACGTCCCGCTCCAGCTCGCCGACGTCGTCGTGGCGGGCGGCGGCGGCGACCAGCTCGGCCACCGTCCCCGCCGAGCGGCTCTCCTGGCCGGGCGGCAGGCCCGCGACCCGCATCCGGTTGAGCCCGGCGGCGACCTTCTCCATGTAGTCGGTGAGGTCGCGCCGGATGTCGCCGGTGTCGGTGATCTCGTCGTGGTCCTGCAGCCTGGCCACGACGGCCAGGGCGAGGTGGTCCTTGGTGGGCCAGCGGCGGTACAGCGTGGTCTTGGCGATGCCGGCCCGCTCGGCCACCTCGTCGGTGGTCAGGCCGCCGTACCCGCGCCGCAGCAGCAGCTCGGTGGCCGCCTGCAGGACGCGTTCGTCGACCTCGGTGTCACGCGGTCGCCCCCGTGGCCTCATGTGGATCCCTCCATTTCGCTACTGGGGTAGCGAAATTCAAGGTACACCGGGGCCACTCATTTACGCAACCGAAGTTTCGTATATGCCCTGAGGGAGGCATGTGATGGCGGAGGTGGTGTTGGCCGGCGAACTCAGACGGTGCGAACGCAGGCGCACTGGCCTGCCGCAAGTGTGCCCTCCGCAGCCTCTGCGGCTTCCCGCGTGGCGACTTCGGTCCTGGCGGAAGCGACCACCTCTGCGGCTCGGCCTCCGGCCTCTGCCTTCCTGATGCGTGGCTGGACCGCCACTGCCGTACGCCTTCCGGCCTCGGCCTTCTCCTCGCGCGGCCAGACCGCCAGTGCCGTGACGGCTCCGATTACGGCCAGGCCCGCCAGTACGGTCCAGGTGATCGTGAAGCCCGCTTGCGTGGCGACCCATCCGGCGATGGGATAGGTGACCAGCCAGGCCAGGTGGGACAGCGAGAACTGGGCGGCGAAGACCTCGGGAATTCCGGTGGGAGCGACCGCCCGACGAAGTACCCGCCCGGTCGGCGTGACGACAAGCGCCATCCCGCCACCGATCGCCACCCAGATCACCCCGGTCGGCAGCGATGCGGCGACGCTCGCCGCGGACATCGTGACCGCCGCGCCGACCGCGAATACCAGCACGGCGGCACCGATCAGCATCACGAACCGGTCCGCCACCCGGTCCAGGACGCGCGGGAGGACGAGGGCCACCAGCAGCGTCCCCGTTCCGGATGCGGCGAGCACCCAGGCCACGTCGGACTGGGTGCCGCCGAGAACGTCGCGGACGTAGTTCACGGTGTTGACGACCACGATGGAGCCGACGGCGGCGACCACGAGGTTCAGTGCCATGACGCCGCGCAGACTCGGGGTGGCCGCGAAAGTGCGGATCCCCGCCACGGCCCGGTCCCAGGCGTTCGTGTGCGAGCTGGGGCGCGCGTTGGGGATGCGCGTGGACAGAACCAGCACCGCGGACACGGCGAACCCGACGGAGGTGCCGATGAACAGCAGATTGAACGACATGAAGGTGAGCGCCACAGCTGCGAGCACGGGGCTCAACAGGCTCTCCATGGTGTACGCCACCTGCGATGCGGACAGGGCGCGGGTGTAGTCGGCCTCCTTGGTCACGATGTCGGGGATGACCGCCTGAAACGTCGGGGTGAACGCCGCTGACGCGGTCTGGAGAACCCCGATCAGGACGTAGATGTGCCACACCTCGGTGACGAACGGCAGCGCGATCACCACCAGAGCGCGCGCCACGTCGAGGATCGTGAGAAACCAACGTCTGGGCAGCCGATCGACGTACGCGGCCGCGAGCGGTGCAACGACCACGTACGCGACCATCTTGATCGTCAGCGCGGTGGCGAGAACCGCACCGGCTCGCGGACCTGCGAGCTCGTACGCGAGCAGCCCCAGCGCGACGGTAGCCAAACCGGTACCGAACAACGCGATGACTTGAGCGCCGAAGAGCTGCCGGTAGTCGCGAATCGCGAACAATCCCATGTCCGTCTCCTCCCGGGCAACCGCAGTCACCATCAAGCACCGAACTTCATACCCCTTAGGGGTATTGACGTGGGAGTGTTCTATACCGGGCGGGGGTATATGTCAACTTGCGAATTCGAGGCAAGCTCGACGACGGCACCCACTTCAAGGGCACCGCCACCTCGCCGACCGTCTGCGTGACCTGGAGGCCGCCGGGGTGGTCGAGGAGGGCAACGCCATCGCGTACGCGCTCACCCTCTGGGGTGCCGAGCCGCGGGAGCCGGTGGAGAGCCTCATCCGCTGGTCCACGCCGCTCATGGCATGCGGCCCATCAAGCGGCGATCGCCTCCAGGCCGAATGGCTCGTCGTCGGGCTCGGTTGCCCTGTTCGCCGGTAGGGCCGCATCCCGGCCGGCGACGGTGGGGGTCACGGTCGACGGCCAAGTGCTCCAGTTGCGGGCGACGCGCTCGGGCATCGAGGTGACCCTGCATGATGGCGGCGCCCTGGATGCCGTCGTGCGTGCCGACGCTCCGATCGTCCCCGGGCCGGCAGCGGATCGCCTTGCCGGCCCGCGCGCGACAAGACGCTGTCCGGAACCGTCAGCAACCGGCCGACCAGCTGCGATCCCTGGCTGCGGGGGTACTTATGACGAGCTCACCGCCTTCCCTCCTCGTCCATCGACGCGACTCAGCCAAGCGTCCTGAGCGTCGGCCAACACCTCTACCAGCGGCACCGGGACGAAGCGGCACGCGAACTCCATACCGGCGTCCACGCCATCACCATGAACACGGTGGTGCCATGCATCAGCGCTACCAGGGTCGGCGGTGAGCAGGAAGAACGTCCTCTGCCGCGGCCGGCCGTTGTCTTCACGAGGCCTGTGGTCCACCGCAATGCGCCCGACGACGGCGACTTCGATCAAGCCGGTCTCCTCCGTGACTTCCCGCAGGACGGTTTTCAAGATCTTCAGACTTCATTACCGTCAGACGGTGAACTCGACCCCCTGAGCCAGCGGCAGCTCGCCGGAGTAGTTGATCGTGTTCGTCGCCCGGCGCATGTAGCCGCGCCAGGCGTCCGAGCCGGACTCGCGCCCGCCGCCGGTCTCCTTCTCGCCGCCGAACGCGCCGCCGATCTCGGCCCCGGAGGTGCCGATGTTCACGTTGACGATCCCGCAGTCGGAGCCCTCAGCCGAGACGAACAGCTCGGCCTCGGCCTGGTCGCGGGTGAAGATGCTGGACGACAGGCCCTGGGGGACCGCGTTGTTGAGCGCGATGGCCTGCTCCAGGGTCTCGTACGGCATGACGTAGAGAATCGGCGCGAACGTCTCCTGGGTCACGATCGGGGCCTGCTCCCCGATCCGGACCAGCGCCGGCTCGGCGTAGAAGGCGTCCGGGGCCTGGTCGGCGAGCCGGCGCCCGCCGCCGGCCACCAGCGTGCCGCCCTGCTCGACGGCGGCCTCCAGCGCGGCGCGCATGGCGGCGTGCGCGCGGCCGTTGATGAGCGGTCCGACCAGGGTGCCCGGCGCCATCGGGTTGCCGATCGGCAGCCGCGCGTAGGCGTCGGTGAGCCGCTCGGCCAGCGCGTCGGCGATGTCGGCGTGGGCGATGACGCGGCGCATGGTCGTGCACCGCTGGCCCGCCGTCCCGGCGGCCGAGAACACGATGCCGCGCGTGGCCAGGCCGAGGTCCGCGGACGGGCACACCACGGCCGCGTTGTTGCCGCCGAGCTCCAGCAGCGACCGCCCGAACCTGGCGGCGACGCGCGGCCCCACGGCGCGGCCCATGCGGGTCGAGCCGGTGGCGCTGACCAGGGCGACTCCGGGGTGGTCCACGAGCGCCTCGCCGACCTCGGGGCCGCCGACGAGGACCTGGCTCAGGTACGCGGGCGCGCCGTGTTCGGCGGCGGCCCGATCGAGCAGGGCCGCGCAGGCCAGGGCGGTCAGCGGCGCCAGCTCCGACGGCTTCCAGACGACCGGGTCGCCGCACACCAGGGCGATGGCCGTGTTCCACGACCAGACGGCCGCCGGGAAGTTGAACGCGCTGATCACGCCGACGACGCCGAGGGGGTGCCAGGTCTCCATGAGCCGGTGACCGGGCCGCTCGGAGCTGATCGTGCGCCCGTACAGCTGGCGGGACAGACCCACCGCGTAGTCGCAGATGTCGATCATCTCCTGGACCTCGCCGAGCGCCTCGGAGGTGATCTTCCCGACCTCCAGGCTGATCAGCGTGGCGAGGTCCGCCTTGTGCGCGGACAGCAGCTCGCCGAGCCGCTTGACCAGCGCGCCCCGGGCCGGCGCGGGCACGGTCCGCCAGGCCAGGAACGCCTGCCTGGCCCGCTCCACGGCGGTGTCCACGGCGCCGGGGTCCACCCAGTCCACGGCGGACAGCGGCCCGCCGTTGATCGGTGAGGTGGTCGTGACGCCGCCGCCGAGCGCGTCCACGTCCACACCGCAGCGCTTGGCGGTCTCTCGCGCCGTCGCGGCCAGCTCGTCGGCGCCGGGCAGCGTGGTCACCATCAGGATCTCCTTGTCAGACGATGTTGATCTCGGGCCTGGCCCCGGACAGGGCGAAACGGCCCGCGTCGAAGCCGGTGACGTCCACGAACGGCGTCCGGCCCAGGTAGAGGTCGCGGACCACCTCGCCGACGGCCGGGCTCATCAGGAAGCCGTGGCCGGAGAAGCCGGTGGCGTAGATGAACCGGTCGACGCCGCGGGCGGTGCCGATGAGCGCGTTGTGGTCCGGCGTCACCTCGTACAGCCCGGCCCAGCCGGTGGCGATGCCGGTCTCCATCAGCGCCGGGGCGCGGCGGGCCATGGCCTCGCCGAGCCTGGGCAGCCAGGCGTCGGAGCGGTCGAGCTTGAACCCCGGCGTCTCGTCCGGGTCGGACATGCCGAGGAGCAGCCCGGGCCCCTCGCGGTGGAAGTAGAAGGTGGTGCCGAAGTCGATGGTGAACGCCATCGGCGGCAGGTCCGCGACCGGCTCGGTGACCAGGATCTGCCGGCGCAGCGGGGCCACCGGCAGGTCGACGCCCACCCACTCGCCGACCGGCCGCGACCAGGCGCCCGCCGCGCAGATCACCGTGTCGGTCTCGATGCGGCCGCCCTCGGTCCCGACGGCGACGATGCGGCCGTCCACGACCTCGATGCCGGTCGCGGCGCAGTTCGGCAGCAGCCGCGCGCCCAGCCGCCGGGCCGCGCCCGCGTAGCCGAGCACCACGGACTCGGGCGTGCAGTGGCCGTCGGTGGGGGAGTAGGCGGCGGCCAGCAGCCCGTCGGTGTCGATCAGCGGCGACAGCTCCTTGGCCTCCCCGACCGGGATCATCCGGCTGGGGACGCCGAGGTCGTTCTGGATCGCCACGTTCTTCTCGAACTCCGCGACCGACTCGGGGGAGTCGAGCAGGAACAGGTAGCCGGGCTTGTGCAGGTCGATCTCCTGCCCG
The DNA here is from genome assembly GCF_053590415.1 of Nonomuraea sp. NPDC003201. Lineage (NCBI taxonomy): Bacteria > Bacillati > Actinomycetota > Actinomycetes > Streptosporangiales > Streptosporangiaceae > Nonomuraea > Nonomuraea sp. NPDC003201. The sequence continues at coordinate 2,527 of NZ_JBSFTC010000232.1, read as the reverse complement.
AAGCGCTCGGCGAAGGTCTCGAACGTCTCCAGGCTGCGTACGGCGAGCTCGATGTTGACCCGGTCGGAGAACTGCGCGCGCACGCCGCCGGCCGCCTTGGAGGTCGAGCCGGAGCCCAGCGGCCCCTTGTCGATGAGGACCACGTCGCGCACGCCGGCCGCGGCCAGCGCGTACGCCGAGCTGACGCCCATGGCGCCGCCTCCGATGATGACCACCGAGGCCCGCGCGGGCAGGTCACGTCCCATTGATCGGCTTCCTTCCTCACGTACCGCATTCAGGATCGGGGATCGGACAGAGCCGGAGGAAGCGGTCAAGCCTCGGCATCTGTGAGTGAGGCGTAAGAAGTTCTTATGCTCCGGGGGAGGTCGTCCTCCAGCCGGGCCGCGGCCAGCCGCAGGGAGCACACGGCGCCGGTCACCGCCGGGTTGGCGGCGGCGGTCCGGTGCACGGCGGCGATGCGCCGGCGGGCCTCGACGCCGTCGAGACCGGTCGCGACCACCCCCTCGCCGGGCAGGTGCGCCAGCGCCGGGACGAGCGCCACCCCCAGGCCGGAGCGCACGAACCCGTGGATCACGCCGTAGTCGTTGCTGCGGTAGTCGACCTGCGGTTCGTAGCCCGCCCGCGCGCACAGCCGGCGCAGGCAGGAGGCGCCGGAGGTGCCCTCCCGGGTGGAGACCCACGTCTCGTGCTTGAGGTCGTCGAGCGCGACCGCCCCGGCGGCGGCCAGCGAGTGGCCCGCGGGCAGCAGGAGCAGCAGCTCCTCCGCCAGCAGCGGGATCTCCCGCAGGTCGCGCGGCCAGGCGCGGGGCACCAGGTCGTAGCGGTAGACCAGGGCCAGATCGAGCTCGCCCGCCCGGACCAGCGGGATCAGCTCGTCGGGCTCCCCCTCGTCGAGCAGGGTCTCGACGGCCGGGTGCGTCTGCGCGTACGCCGCCAGGGCGACCGGCAGCAGCCGCTGGCTCGCGGTGGGGAAGCTGCCCAGCCTGAGCCGGCCGATCGTGCCCTCGGACATGCCGCGGACGTCGTCCTCCAGCGCGTCCAGCGCGGCCAGCACCTCGTACGCCCGCAGCACCAGATACCGGGCGGCCGGCGTGGGCGTGATCGTCTGGGCCCCGCGCTCGAACAGCGGCATCCTGACCGCCCGCTCCAGCGCCGCGATCTGCTGCGAGACCGCGGACCCCGTGTAGCCGAGCCGCCTGGCAGCGGCGGCGAACGAGCCCGCGTTCAGCACGGCGGTCAGCGTCCGCAGGTGGAGCGGGTTGAGCATAAGCAGACCTTACGGCAGCCGGTCGGCGAGGAGCTGGGCCAGGTGCGTGCCCCGCCGGGCCGACAGATCGGCGATCTGCGTACGGCAGGAGAACCCGTCGGCGAGCACGGCCGTCCCCGGCGCGGCCTCCCGGATCGCCGGGAGCAACTGGTGCTCGGCCACCGCCACGGACACGTCGTAATGGCCCTTCTCGACGCCGAAGTTGCCCGCCAGCCCGCAGCACCCGCCCAGCCGGGTCACCCGCGCGCCCGCCTCCCGCAGCAGCCGCAGGTCCTGCTCCCAGCCCATGACCGCGTGGTGGTGGCAGTGCGGCTGGGCCACCACCGTCACCCCGTCGAGCGCGGGCGGCCGCCAGCCGGGCGTGCCGGACAGCAGCTCGGCCAGCGTGCGGGTCATGCGCGCCACCGGCCCGGCCACCGACTCGTCCAGCAGCTCCAGCGCGTCCGAACGCAGCACGGCCGTGCACGACGGCTCCATCCCCACGATCGGCACCCCCTGCCCGGCGGCCTCGGCCAGCTCGGCGACCGTGCGGCCGAGGATGGCCCGGGCCGCGTCCAGCTGCCCGGTGGAGATCCACGTGAGCGCGCAGCACTGGCGGCGCTCGCTGATCCGCGGGCGGTAGCCGGCGGCCTCCAGCACCTTCACGGTCGCGCGGCCGATCTCCGGCGCGAAATGGTCGGTGAAGGTGTCGACGAACAGCATCACCGGCCTGCCCACCACCGGCCGCCGCCGCTCGAACCAGGCCCGGAACGTCTCCCGCGCGAACTCCGGGAGCCCGCGCCGCCGGTCCACCCCGGCCAGCGCCGGCAGCCCCGGCACCCGCATGAGCGCGTTCACCGCCCGCGGCATCCGGCTCGCCGGCCGCGCCCAGCGCGGCAGCCGCCCCAGGGAGTAGTGCGTGAGCGGCCGGACGCGCCCCTTGTAGGTCTGGTGGAGCACCTCGGACTTGTACGCGGCCATGTCGATCCCCGTCGGGCAGTCCGAGGCGCAGCCCTTGCAGGACAGGCAGAGGTCGAGGGCCTCGTGGACCTCGGGAGAGCGCCAGCCGCCGGTGACGCCGGAGCCGTTGATCATCTCCTGGAGCACGCGGGCGCGGCCCCGGGTGGAGTCCTTCTCCTCCCTGGTCGCCAGGTAGGAGGGGCACATCACCCCGCCGGCCGCGGTGTTGTCGGCCCGGCACTCCACTGCCGTCACCGCGACCTCGCCCACGTGCGGGTGCTGGTAGAAGGTGCGTTCGATCTCGGCGGGCTCGACCCGGTG
>NZ_JBSFTC010000231.1:0-19344 GCF_053590415.1 Nonomuraea sp. NPDC003201 | reverse complement strand
GCCAAGCGGCTCGCGGTGGGCCGGGGCACCGTGGTCGCCGCGTACGACCTGCTGCAGCAGGAGGGCCGCGTGGTGCGCCGGCAGGGCAGCGGCACCCGCGTGGCCGCGCTCGAACTGCCCGCGACGCGCGCCGCCGACGGCGTGCCGGCCAATCCGCTCCTGCTCCACATCCTGCACCCGCCGGACGGCGTCCAGCTCCTGACGTGCGCCGCGCCGGACGACATGCCGGCGGCGATGTTCGAGGCGTACGAGGAGGCGGGCGCGCGGCTGGCCGGCACCCGCGACCTGGGCTACCAGCCCGCGGGCAACCCGGCCCTGCGTGCCGCGCTGGCCGCCTACTACACCGGCCGCGGCGTGCCGACGACGGCCGAGGAGATCATGGTGACGACGGGCGCCCAGCAGGCGCTCACCCTGCTCACCGGGCTGCTGGTGGCCCCCGGCGACACCGTGCTGACCGAGGCGCCGACGTACCCGGGGGCGCTGGAGGTGTTCCGGCACGCCGCCGCCGTCGTCCGCCCCGGGACGGCGGAGGACCTGCGCGAACGCCCCGCGCTGGCCTACTTCGTCCCCACCAGCCGCAACCCGGACGGCGCGGTCATGGACACCCCGGCCCGCCGGCGGCTGGCCGCGCTGGCCGCCGAGCACGACGTGCCGCTGATCGACGACGAGGTGTGCGCCGAGCTCTGCTTCACGGGCGAGACGCCGCCGCCGCTGGCGTCGTTCGAGCGGGGGGAGCATCTCATCACCGTCGGCTCGCTGAGCAAGCTCGTCTGGGGCGGGCTGCGGGTCGGGTGGATCCGCGCGGCGGCGCCGCTGGTGTCGCGGCTGGCCAGGCTGCGGGCCGTGCTCGACCTCGGGGGCGAGGTCTTCAGCCAGCTGGCCGCCGTCGCGCTGCTGCGCCGCCTGGAGGAGGTACGGGCGGCGCGCGTGCGCACGTTGCGCCGGCGCCACGACCACCTGTGCGCGGAGCTGCGCGAACGCCTGCCGTCGTGGGAGTTCGAGCCCGCGCTCGGCGGCCAGACCATCTGGGTGCGGATCCCGCACGGCGACGTGGACTCCTTCGCCCAGGTGGCGCTCAGGCACGGGGTCGCGGTGCCGCCAGGGAGATCGTTCGACCCGCTGGGCGGGCACGCCGACCGCATGCGCCTGCACTTCCTGTTCCCCGAGGACGAGCTTTCGCGAGCGGTGAACAACCTGGCCGTGGCCTGGGCGTTCTTCGACGGCACCGATCGCCCGGTGTCCCGGCACACCCTCGTGGTCTGACAGGGTGGGCCTATGCAGACGACCTTCGTACTCGTGCACAGCCCTTCCGTCGGGCCCTCGACCTGGGCTCCCGTGGCCGAGTCGCTGGAACGCCGAGGACACGCGGCCGTGGTGCCCGACCTGACCGGCGTGGCGACGGGCGGCGCGCCGTACTGGCCACGGGTGGTCGAGGCGGTGCGCGCGGTCACCCCTGACACGCCCGTCGTGCTGGCCGCGCACAGCAACGCCGGCTTCTTCCTGCCGCTGATCAAGGAGGGGCTGGGCGAGCGGGTGGTGGCGTGCGTCTTCGCCGACGCGCACATCCCGCCGCGCGAAGGGCTGATCAAGGTCGCGGAGGAGAGCTTCCTGCCGTTCCTGCACGACCTGGCCGGGCCCGACGGCGTGCTGCCGCGCTGGACCGACTGGTGGGACGAGGAGGACGTGGTGGCCATGCTGCCCGACCCCGCCGTGCGCATCAAGGTGGCGGCGGAGCAGCCGCGGCTGCCGCTCGACTACTACACCCAGCCCATCCCCGTGCCCGCCGGGTGGGACGAGGTCAGGTGCTCGTGCCTGTGGTTCGGCCAGCCGTACGAGGAGGTCGCCGAGGAGGCCGGGCGGCGGGGCTGGCCCGTGGTCCGCGTGCCCGGCCAGCACCTGCACCAGCTCGTCGACCCCGAGGGGGTCACGGACGCGCTGCTCAAGCTCTCGCGCAAGTCGTGAATTCTTCACTGTCACCCCGTGATCGCCCCGGAAACACTCGTACGCATGACAACGATCGAAGTGACCGGGCTCAGGAAGAGCCACCAGGGGTTCGAGGCGGTGAAGGGCATCTCGTTCGAGGTGGCGCAGGGGCAGATCTTCGCGCTCCTCGGCCGGAACGGCGCGGGCAAGACCACCACGGTCGAGGTGCTGGCGGGCTTCCAGCGGGCCGACGGCGGGACCGTACGCGTGCTCGGCCTCGACCCGTACACCGACCGCGCGGCCGTCAGGCAGCGCACCGGGATCATGCTGCAGGAGGCCGGCTTCTTCCCTGACCTGACGGTGGCCCAGACCGTCGACACCTGGCGCGACTTCACCGCCGCGCCCCGACCCCGCGACGAGGCGCTGGAGCTGGCCGGGCTGACGGGCAGGCGGGGCACCAAGGTGCGCCAGCTGTCCGGCGGCGAGAAGCGCCGGCTCGACCTGGCGCTGGCCCTGCTGGGCCGCCCCGACGTGCTGTTCCTCGACGAGCCGACCACCGGCATGGACCCCGAGGCCCGCAGGAACACCTGGACCGTCGTCCGCGACCTGGCCAGGCAGGGCACCACGATCCTGCTGACCACGCACTACCTGGAGGAGGCGCAGCGCCTGGCCACGGCCATGGCCATCCTGGACGCCGGCGAGATCGTCGCGTCCGGGGACATGGCCGAGACCCTGGCGGCCAGGTCGGGGCGGGTGGCGTTCCAGCTGCCCGCGCACATCGACCCGGCCGATCTGCCGCTGCCGGTCACCATGGAGGGTGAGACGGCCGTCTGCCGCGCCGACGACCCCGACCTGGCCGCGCAGACGCTGCTGACCTGGGCGGCCGGGCGCGGCCTGCGCCTGCCGGGCCTGGAGGTCCGCACCGCCACCCTCGAAGACCTCTTCCTGGAGAGCGCCCGATGAGCCTGACCGCCACCTACCGCCTCGGCACGCGCCTGTTCTGGCGGGACAAGTCCATGCTGTTCGCCTCCGTGGTGACCCCGGTCGGGCTGGCCGTGGGGATGCCGCTGCTCATGAAGAACGTGCTGGACCCCTCGGCCGCCACCGCGATCTTCCAGAGCACGATCTCGGTGCTGCTGGCGATCACCGCGTTCATGAACGTCGCCGTCGCCCTGGCCACCCGCCGCGACCAGCTCGTGCTCAAGCGCCTGCGGGCGAGCCGGCTGACGGACGGGCAGATCCTGCTCGGCCAGATCGCCAGCACGGCCACGCAGACCGTGGCCATGATCGCGCTGAGCACGGTGGCCGTGCGGGTGGTGGCCGGCGTGCCGTTCCCGGACGACCCGCTGGGGTTCGCCGCGATCACGGTGGCGGGGTCGGCGGTGCTGTCGCTGCTCGGCGCCGCGTACACGGCCGCCATCCCGCGCGCCGAGCTGGCCGCCGCGTTCACCATGCCCGTCTTCCTGGTGGCGGCCGTCTCCGCGGGCGCGATGGGCCCGATCCCGCTGCCCTCGTGGCTGCGACCGGCCCTTGACCTGCTGCCCACCAGCGCCGTCGTGAACGCCGTCAAGACCGGCGACCTGGCCGTGCCCGCCCTGGTCCTGGCCGCCTGGACGGTCGTCGGGCTCGTCGCGCTCCGGCTGTGGTTCCGCTGGGAACCGCGCCGATCGTAAGGATAATCACCCCGTGGTCTCCTCCTCGGCCAGACGGCTCGCGACCGGCCTCATCACCGCCGTCTCGGCCGCCTACTCGCTGCTCGCGCTCACCTACTTCGTGTACGGCCCCGGCTACGGCGCCGCGGCCGCGGTCGCCACGCTCGCCGTGATCTCCACGCACTACCTGAACATGCGGGCCGGCCTGCGCGGCGAGCGCCCGCCCGCCTACCCCCTCACGATCGTGCTCCAGGCGGTCGTCACGTACCTGCCCGACCTGCTGCCCGGCGGCATGTCGGGGGTGACGGCGCCGATGCTGGCCGGGACGCTGCTGGTGTTCCTGCCGCTGGGCTGGGGCGGCGCGCTGGTGGTGCTGATGATGCTGTACGAGGGCACCGTGCTGTGGTGGGGCGGGGTCCCGTTCATCGTCATCCTCTTCTACGTGGTCACCGTGCCGACGACGGGCGCCATGACGTACGCGCTGGTGCGGTTCACGCGGGTGGCGGCCGACCTGGAGGAGGCCAGGGCCGAGCTGGCGGACGCGGCCGTGCTCAAGGAGCGCCTGCGCATCTCCCGCGACCTGCACGACGGCCTCGGGCGCAGCCTGACCGCGATCGCGCTCAAGGGTGACCTGGCCTCCCGGCTCATGGAGCGCGATCCGGCCGCCGCCCGGACGGAGGTGGGCGAGCTGGTGCAGGTGGCCAGGGAGGCGGCCCAGGACGTACGCCACGTCGCCAGGGGTTACCGGGCCCTGTCGCTGGCCGGCGAGGTGAACCGGGCGGTGGCGCTGCTGGAGTCGTCAGGGGTCGGCGTGCAGGCGCACCTGGCGGACGTGACGCTGCCGGGCCGCTCGGAGGAGGCGCTGGCCTGGGCCGTACGCGAGGCCGTCACCAACGTCCTGCGCCACAGCCGCGCCACGACCTGCACGATCACCACGTCCTTGAACGGCGGCACGGTCCGGATGGAGGTGGCCAACGACGGCGTCCTCGCCGAGCCCGGCCCCGACGGAGGGGGTCTCACGGGGCTGGCGGAACGCGCGGCCCAGGCGGGCGGCTCGTGCACCGCGGTCCGGACCGGCGCCGGCGGCTTCCTCCTGGCGATGGAGGTCGCGGCGTGATCAAGGTGCTGCTGGCCGAGGACATGCACATGATCCGCGCCGCGCTCACCGCCCTCCTCCGCCTGGAGCGGGACATCGAGGTGGTCGCGGAGGTGACCCGGGGCGACGAGATCGTGCCGGAGGCCCTGCGGGTGCGGCCCGACGTCGCGGTCGTGGACATCGACCTGCCGGTGGTGGACGGCATCACCGCCGCCGCCACGCTGCTGGAGCGCCTCCCGGCGTGCCGCGTCCTGGTGCTCACGGCCATGGGGCAGCCGGGCCACGTACGCCGGGCTCTGGCCGTGGGCATCGAGGCGTTCCTGGTCAAGGACGCCCCGGGCGACCGGCTGGCGGACGCCATCAGGCGTACCGCCGCCGGGCTGCGCGTGCTGGACTCCGAGCTGGTGTCCTCGGCCATGCAGTACGGCGAGAGCCCGCTGACGCCGCGCGAGTCCACCGTCCTCAGGGAGGCCGCCCGGGGCGCCTCGGCCGAGGAGATCGCCTCCCGCCTCCACCTCTCCCCCGGCACCGTGCGCAACTACCTGACGGGGGCGATCACGAAGACGGGAGCCCGCAACAAGATCGACGCCATCCGCATCGCGGAGGACGCGGGCTGGCTGTGACGCACCCCATCCCGCCGACCGGGGCCGAGGTCCCTTCGTGAAAGGGGCACCGGCACCGCCGATGGGTGGTGCGGTGGCGGGTCAGATGTCGGTGATGCGCAGCCCGGCGTGGGCCTTGTAGCGGCGGTTGACGGAGATGATGTTGGCGGTGAGCGCCTCGATCTGGTGGGAGTTGCGCAGCCGCCCCCCGTACACGCCGCGCACCCCCGGGATGACCTCGGCCAGCGCCTGCACCGTGTCGGTGGCCTCGCGGTCGTCGCCGAGCACCAGCACGTCGAGGTCCACCTTCTCCACGGCCGGGTCCATCAGCAGGACCGCCGACACGTGGTGGAAGGCGGCCACCACCCGGCTCTCGGCCAGCACCGCCGCCGCCTGCTGCGCCGCGCTGCCCTCCTCCACCGGCAGCGCGTAGGCGCCCTGCTTGTCGAACCCGAGCGGGTTCACGCAGTCGACGACGATCTTCCCGGCCAGCTCGGCCCGCAGGGACTCCAGCAGCGCCTTGTGCCCCTCGTACGGCACCGCCACGATCACGATGTCGGCCTCGGCGGCGACGGCGGCGTTCGCGCCCCCGCTCGCACCCGCACCGATGTCACCGGCCGCGTCCTGGGCGCGCTGCTCGCTACGCGAGCCGATCAGCACGCGGTGCCCCGCCAGCGCGAACCTTCGCGCCAGCCCTTTCCCCTGGTCACCGGTGCCGCCGAGGATGCCGATGGAAAGCCCGCTCACATCTGTCATACGCCCGATCATGCCAGCTCGGCCGCCCGGTACCCGCCACCGGGTGGGCCGGGCCCGGTCGTGCGGGCCCGGCCGGCGTACGGGCTAGCAGTTGCCGATCGCGGGCAGCCCGAGGATCCGCAGGGCCAGCCACTCGATGGCCAGCGGCCCTCCTTCGACGGCTCCCGTGACGTGGTCCGGCGCGGGCAGCGCGGTCCACCGGACGTTCACCCCGGCCCGGCAGTACTCGGACCGCAGCGTCGAGCCCACGGACAGCGGGATGATCTGGTCCCCCCGCGCGTGGTACAGGAACATCGGCACCCGCGGAGCCGTGGCGCCCAGGCGGTTCTCCCCGAGCCTGGCCAGCCACTTCGGCTGGTTGAGCAGGTCGATCGGGCTCAGGTCGGAGAAGCTCAGCCCGGACAGCTTGCCGAGGTCGCCCACGCAGTCGTCGGCCGCGTCGGCGAGCAGGGCGCGCCCGCGGTCGTTGAGGTCCGCCTGAAGGTTCAGCTCGGGGTAGGCCGCGTCCAGCCCGACCCCGGCCGCCGCCGCCAGCCCGAAGTCGGACCCGCCGTCCAGGTGGTCCGCGACCGCGTGCAGGTCGGCGGGCACGCCTCCGGCCGCGACGCCCTTCAGCCGCAGCTCGGGCGCGTACGAGGGCTGCAGCTGCGCCGCCCACCCGGCCGACGCCCCGCCCTGGGAGTAGCCCATGACGGCGACGGGCGCCCGGTTCGACAGCCCGGCCCCGGACACGCGGGTGGCCGCCCTGATCGAGTCGAGCACGGCGTGCCCCTGCGAGATCCCGGCCATGTACGTGTGCGGCCCGGGCGTGCCGAGCCCCTCGTAGTCCGTCATGGCCACCGCGTACCCCTTGAGCAGGAACAGGCTCACCAGTGCGAGCTCCGCCTCCCGGCCCTGGCTCATGCTGAGCGAGGGGGCGCACTGGTCGCCGAGCCCGTGGGTGCCGACGGCGTACCCGACGATGGGGCGCGCGCCGAGCGGGTAGCCGCTCTTGGGCACGAGCAGCGTCCCCGACACGGTGTTGATCGAGCCGGTGGCGGACGTGGAGTTGTAGAGGAGATGCCAAGCGTTGACCGGAACCTCCAGGAGCTTGCCCGGCAGGAGGTAGACGGTGGTGGGCTGGGCGGAGACCACGTCTCCCGGCGTCGCCGCGCGGGCCGGGGTCGTGACGAGAGACATGATCAATAACAGGACCATGGACATGCTGACGCGGACACGTAAGGACATGTACCGCCCCTCTCCGTGAGGACCACATACTTGGGACGGCGGCACCGCGAGCCGATCGTTACCCGGGAGTAACCTCCTGTCAAGGCCCGAAATGACGGGGAAACGCACCTCGTGTCAACACATCACTCCCGAATCAGCCACCCCGCGTGTGCGGCGTCAGGCACCATGGGGACATGGACTCAGGATCGGTGGCACTGCTGCGTGAGCTCCTGGCCGAGACCGGGTGGCTCGAACGCGCCCGCGAGCTGGGCGTCGCCCTGCGGGCCACCCGCTCGCCCGGCGGCCTGCTGCTGGTGGGCACCCCCGAAGAGGAGCCCTGGCACCTGACCGCGCACCTCGCCGACGAGGCCAGGTTCTCCGGACTGGCGCAGCTCACGCCCACGCTGGTGCGCTGGGCGCCGCCCGCCGACGCGCCCGCCCACCTGCGCGTCGGCATCGAACGCCTGGAGCGCGCGGCCCGGGGCGAGACGCTGTTCGTGCTGGCCGAGCGGGAGGCGCCGGTGCCGCTGCTCGAACGCGTGGACGACGCCCGGCGTACAGGAGCGACCATCCTGGCCATCGAGGGCGGCGACCGGGAGCTGGCCGGGCTGGCGCACGACTGCATCGAGGTGCCGCGGGACGGGCTGGTGACCTTCGACGGGGCGCAGCACCTGGTGAGCACGGCGGCCGGAGAGCCCGAACGCCGCCCCGGCCTGCGCGAGCGCCTGGCCCGCCTGCTGGACAAGGTCAGCGGCCCCCAACAGGCCGACTAGCCCCGCGACTGCCCCTGCTCGGCGGCACTGGGGGCATCGGGGGTACTAGGGGCACTGTGCAGGCGGCCGCTCAGGGACGTCTCCAGCGCCGCCGTGGCCTCCTCGATCGCGCCGATCACCACGGCCTGCACGGGATCGGGCTCCCCCGACCGGGTACGGCTCACCCGCGTGACCGCGTCCAGCCGGCGCGCGCCCACATCACGCACCTCGCTCACCCGCACCTCGCCCTCCGGCACGTCCAGCAGCGCCAGCGCGGGCACGATCGCCACCCCGTGCCCGGCCGCCACCAGCGACAGCGTGGGCCCGAACTCCGTGATGACGTGCACCTTGCGCGGCTCGAACCCGTGCAGCCCCGCCAGCCGCTCCAGCGCCTGCCCGCACGCCTGGTTCGGCTCGCTGGCCACCCAGGGCAGCCGCAGCAGCTCGGCGACCGACCCCGGGTCCGGCCGGTCGGGCGGCAGCACGATGCGGTATTCGTCCACGTAGAGCAGCCGTGCGCTCAGCGACGGCTGCGACAGCCCGGGCAGGCCCATGTCCTGCTCGGTGATGAGCACGTCCACCGCGCCCATGCGCAACTCCTGCAGCGCGGGCGGGCCGAAGACCTCGTGGATGACCGGGGTGATCTTGGGGTGGCGTGCGGCCAGGTCCCGCATGGCCGGCACCAGCACGTGCGTGATGACCGTGGGGAAGGCGGCGATGCGCACCGGCCCGGCCAGGCGCTCGGTGAACCGGGTGAGCTCGCGCCTGGCCTCCAGCAGTTCCTCCTCCACCCGCTCGGCGTAACCGGCGAGCACGCGCCCGGCCGGGGTGAGGGAGACGCTGCGCTGGGAGCGGTCGATGAGGGCCAGCCCGACCTCGCGTTCGAGCTGGGCGAGCTGCTGGGAGACGGCCGAGGGGGTCAGATAGAGCGCTTCGGCGGCCCGCATGACGCCGCCGCGGCGGGCGACCTCGTGCAGGATCCGCAACCGCCGTGGATCGATGTCCATGCAGGTCAGCTTACGCGCACCTTTAGCATTCTTTATTTGCGCTTTACGACGATCAATCCAGACAATGACGGCCATGGACCTCCTCTTCGCCGCCGTCGGCTGGATCGGCGCGGTGCTGCTGCTGGCCGGGTACGTCCTGGTCACGCAATCCCGGTTGCCGGGCGACGGCACGGCGTACCAGCTCATGAACCTCGTCGGCTCGCTCGGGCTCATGGCCAGCAGCGCCTACAGCTCCGCCTGGCCGTCGGCCGGCCTCAACCTGATCTGGGCGGGCATCGGCGTCCTCGCCCTGATCAAGCTCGCACGTGTAGGAGCGTCCGCATGATCGTCGAACTCAGCCACCGCATCGTTGACGGAATGATCACTTATCCCGGCATTCCCGGCCCGACGCTGGGGGTGCACCTGAGCCGGGAGGACTCGCGCAAGGTCTACGCGCCCGGCACGGAGTTCCACATCGCCACGATCGCGCTCGCCGCCAACACCGGCACCTACCTCGACACCCCGTACCACCGCTATCCCGACGGACCCGACCTGTCACAGGTGCCGGTGAGCAAGCTGGCCGACCTGCCCGGCCTCGTGGTGCGGGCCGGCGCGGGCCGCGAGGTGGTGATCGCCGAGGACCTGGACGTACGGGGACGGGCCGTGCTGATCCACACCGGCTGGGACCGCCACTTCGGCACCGACGCCTACCTGCACGGCCACCCCTACCTCGCGCCCGAATCGGCGCAGTGGCTGGCCGACCAGGGGGCGGCGCTGGTGGGCATCGACTCGCTCAACATCGACGACACCCCGCCGCAGGGCGAGCGCCCCGCCCACACGATCCTGCTGAAGGCGGGCATCCCGCTGGTGGAGCACCTGACGGGCCTGGACGCGCTGCCCCAGAACGGCTTCCGCTTCCACGCCGCGCCCCCGATGGTCGCGGGCATGGGAACCTTCCCGGTCAGGGCATACGCGGTCGTGCCCTAGTCGTCGTCATTCTCCGCCTCGTCCCAGGCCTTGTTGCGGTCGGCGGCGCGCTGCAGCGCCCCGGCCGCCTCCTGCTCGGAGGTGTAGGGACCCATCCGGTCTTTGTTGGGGCAGCCCTTCTCGGGCTCGACCCGCATGTGCTTGAGACAGAACCACCACTGGCCTTCGCTCACGGGGTCAATTCTGCCCCGTAGACTCATGTTTCATGACGACACTGCTCCAGCCCGGGCGAGTTTCGCCCATACGAAAGGTCCCCGCCCACATCGAGCGGCCGGAGTACGTCGGCAAGAAGCGCCCCAAGACCGGCGAATCCGACGTGAAGAGCCCCGAGATCATCGAGCGCATGCGGGTGGCCGGCCGGATCGCGGCCCAGGCGCTCGACGAGGTCGCCAAGCACATCCGGCCCGGTGTCACGACCGACGAGCTCGACCGGGTCGGCCACGAGTTCCTCGTCGACCACGGCGCCTACCCGAGCACGCTCGGCTACAAGGGCTACCCCAAGTCGCTGTGCACGTCGATCAACGAGGTCATCTGCCACGGCATCCCCGACGACACCGTGCTCCAGGACGGCGACATCGTCAACGTCGACATCACCGCCTACATCGGCGGCGTCCACGGCGACACCGACGCCACCTATCTGGTGGGCGAGGTCGACGAGGAGTCGCGACTGCTGGTGGAGCGCACGCGCGAGGCCATGATGCGCGCCATCAGGGCGGTCGCGCCGGGGCGGCAGCTCAACGTGGTGGGCCGGGTCATCGAGGCGTACGCCAAGCGCTTCGGCTACGGCGTCGTCCGCGACTTCACCGGCCACGGGATCGGCACGAGCTTCCACTCCGGGCTCATGGTGCCCCACTACGACGACCCGTCGCTGCGGGTGGAGCTGGTGCCGGGGATGACGTTCACGATCGAGCCCATGCTGACGCTGGGCACCATCGAGTACGACATCTGGCCGGACAAGTGGACGGCCGTGACCAAGGACCACAAGCGCACGGCCCAGTTCGAGCACACGATCGTGGTCACCGAGACGGGCAGCGAGATCCTCACCCTCTCCTGACCCCCGTCAGCCGCGCCGGGGCACCACTCCGGTCACGGTCGTGCCCTCGCCGAGCACGCTGTTGACCGACAGGCTCCCGCCGAGCTCGGTGAAGGCGGCCCGCATCCTGGCGATCCCGCTCCCCGCCCCCACGGGGTGAAAGCCCTGGCCGTTGTCGCTGACCGTCATGCGCAGCCCGCTCTTGGAGACCGTCACGGCGATGGACACGGTCCGGGCCCGGCTGTGCAGCTCGACGTTGGACAGGGCCTCGTCGATCGTGGCCATGACGGCCCTGGAGACCTGCGAAGACACGTCGGTGGCCGGCAGCGCCCAGGTCTCGACGGCGATCCCCGTGCGCCCGGACCATTCGGCCAGACAGCTCTCAAGAGCTTCGGCCAAGCTCTGCCCCCCGCGCATCCGTGTCTCTTCCGACAATGGCTCTCGCCTTCCTAGGCACACCGGGCTCACGCCGGTCCCCACTCCGGCGCCCTCACCTGGCGGTGCGCGTCCCCCCTCAAGGCCTACGCACGCTGGTCATGGGGTTATGCCCATCTCCCCTGGGAGACAGGCTACCTGGCGGTACAGAGACTTGTAGTGGGAAGATAGAAGGCCATGGCCGAACGGCTACTCGCCGGAAACCTTGTCACTCACCTTTGTCCGCGCGGTTGAGACGGGCGAGGTAGGCGTTGTAGGAGTCGAGTTCCGAATCCCCTGAGCCGCCCGAGCGGTCGGCCTTGCGGTCGGTGCGCCGCGCCTGCCGTTCGTCGTCCTGATACCACTGGATGGCGATGGCCAGCAGCACGATGAGCGTCGGGATCTCGCCGAAACCCCAGGCGATGGCCCCGCCGTCCTGCTGCGTCTGCAGCAGCGTGGCGCCCCAGGTGCGGCCCAGCTGCTCGTACCAGCCGGAGGCGATCACCGTGCCCGTCATCATCAACGCGACCCCGAAGAACGCGTGGAACGGCATAGTGACGAAGAGCATGAGCAGCCGCCCGACGTGCGGGAGCCGGTTGGGCGCGGGGTCGACCCCGACGATCACCCAGAAGAACAGGCACCCGCTGAGCAGGAAGTGGAGGGTCATCCAGATGTGCCCGAGATGCTCCTCCATGGCCGACTCGAAGAGCGGCGTGAAGTACAGCGCGTACGTCGAGGCGATGAAGATGACCGTGGCGATGACGGGATGCGTGACGACCTTGGTGAACCGGCTGTGCAGGATCGTCGTGATCCACTCCCGCGGCCCCCTGTCGCCCCGCCGGGTGGCGGGCTTGAGCGCGCGCAGGGCCAGCGTGACGGGCCCGCCCATGACGAGGAAGATCGGCACGACCATGGAGAGCGTCATGTGCTCGATCATGTGGATGTCGAACATGACCTTGGCGTAGCGGGCCAGCCCGCTCTGCGTGGCGAACACCAGCAGCGCGATCCCGACGTACCAGGAGGCCGTGCGCCCCCACGGCCACTTGTCGCCGCGCTTGAGCAGCCGCCGCACGCCGAACCCGTAGAGCCCGGCCAGCACGGCGGCGACCGTGGCGAAGAACAGGTCGAACCACCACATGGTGAACACGTTGCCGAGCGTGATCTCGGCGGGAAGGGGGAAGCCGAGCAGCTCGAAGGCCCGGTCGGCGGGGACGCTGAAGTCGGGCGGCGGCGTGCGCGACAGCGCCACGGCCACCCCGATGGTGGCCAGCATGAGCAGCATCTCGCCGCCGGCCAGCCGGGTGAACGCGCGCGGCCTGCCCTTGTCGAGGTCGGCCAGCGTGCGCTGGCGGTGCCAGTAGCCGACGTAGCCGAGCAGCACGAAGGCCACGATCTTGACCACGGCGAGCAGGCCGTACTGGGTGGTCCACAGGTCGGACACCGCGCCCAGCCGCGCGATCAGGCTGAACACGCCGGACAGCCCCACCCCGGCGTAGCACCACACGGCCATGTCGGAGAACCGGCGCGCGGCCACCTCGAGCTGCGGCTGCTTGCGGACCGCGTGAAGGGCCAGCATGGCGAGCCCGCCCACCCACAGGGCGAGGGCGAGCAGGTGGAGCGAGACCGCCGACGTGGCGAGGTCGTGGTTGGGCGAGGAGGAGGTGTGGCCGGTGAGCGGCGCGGGCAGCAGCGTCACCAGCGCGAAGACCAGCAGGCCCGCCGCGGCCCCCGCGGTGATGGCGCCGCGGGAGAACAGCGCGATCGCCACTCCGAACAGCACCACGAGCGTGAGCGCCACACCCTGGGTGGTCTGGGTGGCGTAGCTGGT
Source organism: Nonomuraea sp. NPDC003201 (assembly GCF_053590415.1). Taxonomy (NCBI): domain Bacteria; kingdom Bacillati; phylum Actinomycetota; class Actinomycetes; order Streptosporangiales; family Streptosporangiaceae; genus Nonomuraea; species Nonomuraea sp. NPDC003201. The sequence goes on along the minus strand of NZ_JBSFTC010000231.1, from coordinate 6,109 downwards.
GAGGAAGGTGCGGTCGAGGATCTGGGGAACGGTCCTGCCGATGGACTCGGCGGTGCTGAACACGATGGCCACGAAGGCCGAGCCGGCCCAGGCGAGGGCCGCCCACGAGCCGGCCTTGACGTATTGGCCGGCGGTCCTGCCGAGCACGCCCTTGTCGTTGGGCAGCAGCGCGGCGGCCATGAGCAGCAGGCCCACGGTGGTCACGCCGGCCACGTCCATGAGCAGCTTGGACAGCGGCAGCCCCCACCGGACGACCGCGCCGGAGTCGGGCAGGCCCGGGATGATCCTGGGGAACGCCCTGCCACCGGCGATCATGCCGATGACCAGGGCGACGACCGCGGCGGCCGCCCCGCCGAGCGCGAGCCGCGCAGCCTTGCTCATGGCTTCTTCTTCCGCGCGCTGAGCAGGAAACCGATGCCGATGCCGACGAGCGCGCCGATCACGATGACGAGCCAGACGGGGAAGCCCACCGGCTGGCTGGCCGAGGCCTGATCGGTGGCGGGCGAGGTCTGCGCGGGCGGCGCCTCGTTCTGGGTGGCCGGCGCCGAGGTGGCCGGCGCCGAAGTGGCGGGCGCCGCGCTGCTGGAGGCGCTGGGGGACGGCGTCTCCGCCCCCTTCACCTTGAACGGGATCTCGCCCTCGATCGGATGCCCGTCGGACGACACGACCCGGTAGGCGATCGTGTACTTCCCGTCGGGCAGCGGCTCCTTGACCGCCTGGGTCACCACCTTGCCGTCGGCCTCGGGCTTGCCGCTCTGCAGCTCGGCGCCGCCGGGGCCGCGTACGATGACGAACGGCAGGCGCACGCCCGCGGTGAACTCCAGCCGCACCTCGTCGAGGCTCTTGACCTCGGCGTCCTTGGCCGGGGAGCTGCTCTTGAGCGCGTCGTGCGCCAGCGCGGGAGCCGCCATGCCGAACACGAGCACGAGCAGGGCGGCGGCAGTCGCGGCGAGGGCCGCAAGCGGGGATCTCTTCATGGCACCCCCAAGGCTACCGACGCCACCGCCCGGTCCGGACCTCGCTATAGCCCCGCGCAGGCCAGCGCCCGCTGGTAGGCCTCCACCGCCTCGTCCGTCTCGCCGAGCAACTCCATGGTCTCGGCGGCGGCGTACCAGGTGCGGGCCGAGCGGCGGGAGTCGGGCAGCGGCGTGAGCCAGCCCTTGACGGCGGCGGCGTGCCGGCGCCCCTCCTCGACCCGGCCGACCGCGCCGCAGACCCGGCCGAGCAGCAGGTTGGCCTCCGCGCCCAGCACGTGGCCGAACTCGGGGAGCAGGTTTCTGCTGATCACGGCGTGCTCGGCGGCCTGGTCGAGGTCTCCGGTCATGTATTCGGCGCTGGCCAGCTCCATGTAGAGCATGGCCTGGTCGATCGTGCTGGTCGAGGTCTGCTCGAACTCCGCGACCACCGTGCGCAGCGCGTCGCGGACGACCGCGGGGTCCTGCGCGCCGGTCCTGAGCCGCGTCCGCGCGAACTGCAGCCGCATCCTCGCGGTGTTGCGCGGCTGCCCGTGCTCCACCTGCACGGCCAGGGCCCGCTCGGCGAAGGCCACCGCCTCGCTGTTGTGCCCGGTGGCGCGGGCGACGATGGAGGCGTTCCAGTTGGCCGCGACGATGGAGCGCGGCGTGCCCAGCGCGTCGGCCGCGTTGAGCAGCTCGGCCGCGAACTGCCTGGCGCGCAGCATGTCGCCGCGCTCCAGATAGGCCGCCAGCAGCGTGGCGCCCAGCTCGACCAGCAGGTCGGTCCAGCCCTGCCGGGACTTGCCGCTGAGGATCTGCTCGCCCACCTCGACGGCCTCGCTCAGCCGCTCGCGCTCCCGGTAGGCGCGGCACAGCGCGATGGCCACCTCGATGTTCTGCTCGGCGGGGAGCTCCTCCTCGCGGAGCTTGAGCATGATCGAGATCGCCCGGTCGAGATCGCCCCCGGCCTCGGTGGCGAGGGCCAGACCGAATTCGGCTTCTTGACGAAGTGAGGTAAGACCTGTCAGGTTGCTGTTGCCCAGCAGTTCCTCGAAGCGCGTGCGGGCCTCGGCGACTTCGCCGTTCTCGAGCGCCAGCCGCGCGTAGCCGAGGGCGAGCTCGATGTCCTCCATCTGTTCGGCGGTGACGCCGTTGATCAGATAGGACAGCGAGCAGTCCAGCTTCTGGGCCAGCAGCTCCAAGACCGCGGGGGTGGGGGTACGCTTTCCGCTCTCGATCAACGAGACGTAGCTGTCGGACAGTTCGGGGTGCGCCAACTGGGCCTGTGACAAGCCGCGTTGCCGCCGAACCGTCTTGATACGGAGACCGACTAGGTCAGATGTGGTCACAGCAGCCGCTCCCTGAGAAGATGAAGTCCAAGCAACTCACATAGGCTAGGGAGAACCCCCGTGCGCATGCGCATTGTCCTGTCCGTCCTGGTTGCCGTGATCACTGCCGCGGTAACCGTTGGAGGTAATGCTACGGCCACAAGTGCCGCAACGTCTTCCCTGTCCTCTGGACAATCGGACGTGTACTGCTGCTGAGCAGCAATCGTCAGGCGAGGCAAGGCGGCATACCGGGCACGCAACCGCACTCCGTGCCCTGTCGTACCGTGGCCCGGCCGGTGAGGGGCCTCTTGGCCCCGCCATCTGCCGTCCGGGCGACCTTGCCTGAGTCGCCGGTCAGTCAGGTCATGTGGCCTGCTGTCCGGCGGGCACGGATTGTTAGGCAATGTATCGGCCACGTCTACATTCGATCTACAGCGGTCCCGCAAGCCTTCACGGAACGACGATCTTGATTACGCTGCCCTGTTGACGCGGTTCGAGGGCGAGTCAAGGAGGTCGTGTGGGCGAGGGGATCTTCATTCGCCTGCTGGGGGCGGTGACCGCGGAGCTCCACCGCGGAACGGCCGCAGAGCATGTCGATCTCGGGCCCGCCAGGCAGCAGACCACCCTCGCGATCCTGGCCGCCGCCGTGGCCCGGCCCATTCCCATGAGCCACATGATCGCCGGCATCTGGGGCGAGGACGCCCCGCGCAATGCCGAGCAGAGCGTCTACACCTACATCGCCGGGCTGCGCCGCGCCTTCGAGCCCGGTCGCGGGCGGCGCGAGCCGTCGCGGGTGCTGGCGGGGACCCCGGCCGGCTACGTCTTACGGGTGGAGCCCGCCCAGGTGGACGCGCTGCTGTTCGCCGAGAGGGTCGAGGAGGCCAGGCGGGTCCGGCGCGCCGGCGACGATCCCCAGGCCGTACGCCTGCTCGACGAGGCCCTGGCGATGTGGCGCGGCACCGCGCTGAGCGGGCTGTCCGGCCCGTTCGCGGAGACGGAGCGCGACCGCCTGGAGCAGCTCCGGCTCGCCGCCCTGGAGCTGCGCGCGGAGAGCCTGCTGCGCCTGGGCCGCCACCGGGACATCGTCGAGGAGCTGCGCCACCTCACCCGCCGCAACCCGCTGCGCGAGCGGGTCCGCGAGCTGCTCATGACGGCCCTGTTCCGCTCGGGCAGCCCGGCTGAAGCCCTGACGGTCTATGAGGAAGGCAGGGTCCTGCTCGCCGAGGAGCTCGGCCTGTCGCCCGGCGAGGGATTGCGCCGGTGCCACGAGATGGTGCTGCGGGCCGATGCGGCACCCGACCCGAGCGCGCCGGCACCTCACGAGACGCCGCACCAGTTACCCAGGCCGCTGGCGGAGTTCGTGGGCAGGTCCGCGGAGATCGCGCGGCTGAAGGAGCGGCTCGCGACCTCGCCGAGCCCCTTGCTGATCATCACCGGGCCGCCGGGCGTCGGCAAGTCCGCGCTCGCCGCCCACGTCGCCCACCTGGCCATGGACCACTTCCCCGATGGCCAGCTCTACGTCAACTGCCGGGGGGCCACGCCCGAGCTGCCCGCGCTCACCCCGCTCGACCTGCTCGGGCGGTTCCTGCGCGCGCTCGGCGTGCCGCCCACCTTCGTGCCCGCCGACCTGGACGAGGCGGCGGCCGCGTGGCGCAGCCGCCTGCACGACCGGCGGGTGCTGGTCGTGCTGGACGACGCCGCCGACCTCGCGCAGATCCGGCCGCTGCTGTCGGCCTCGCTCGGCAACACGCTGCTCGTGACCAGCCGGGAGACCATGAGCTGGGGCGAGGACGCCGTCCAGCTGGAGCTCGCCAGGATGTCGCCGGCGGAGTCGGCCACGATGCTGGCCAACCTGGCCGGCGCGAGCCGGATCTCGGCCGACGCGGGCGAGACGGCCAGGCTCGTCCGCCTGTGCGACGGTCTCCCGCTGGCCTTGCGCATCGCCGGGGCGCGCCTGGCCGGTCGCCCCGACTGGAGCGTCTCCGCGCTGGCCTCCCGGCTGAGCGACGAGCGGACCCGGCTGCACGAGCTCGCGGCCGGCGACCTGGCGGTCCGCTCCAGCCTGGCCGCCAGCCACACCGCGCTCGAACGCGGCTCGCGCCCCGTGAACCGGCTGGCCGCGCACATGCTGTCGCTGCTGGGGCTCCTGCACGTGCCCGAGATGACCGCGGAGGTCGCGGGGGCGCTGGCCGGCGTCACGTCCGGCGAGGCGGAAGCGGCCCTGGAGCGGCTGGTGGACGCCCACCTGCTCGATCGCGCCGCCCCCGGCCGCTACCAGCTGCACGACCTCGTCCGCCTCTTCGCCGGCGAGCTGCGTCCCGCCGACCGGCGCGGGCCGCTGATCCGCGCGCTGTCGTACTACGCCGCCTCCACGCGCCTGGCCAGCCACGTCAGCGACCCGCACCGGACGCAGCCGGCGGCCCCGCTCGACGCGGTCCCGCACGAGGTCCGCACCGCGCAGGAGGCGAAGGCGTGGCTGCGCGAGGAGGAGGCCGTCCTGTCGGCCGCGGCCGTGCAGGCGATGAACTCCCCCGACGACACGATCGCCCGGCTCGGCGTCAACCTCACGTTCGGCCTCATCTGGCCCCAGGAGCGGGCCTACCACATGGCGGAGATGAAGGAGCTGAACACACTGGCGTTACGGGTGAGCGAGCGCCTCGGGGACGAGGCCGGCGCCCTGGTCGCGCACGGCCACATCGCCAACGCCCTGCGCATGACGGGACACACGGACGAGGCCGTCGCCCACCAGCTGTCCTCGCTGGAGCTCGCCCGGCGGATCGGCGACGCCTTCGGCGAGATGCGCGCGCTGGGCAACGTGGCCAACGCCTACAACTCGGGCGAACGTTACGAGGAGATGCTGCCCTGGGCGGAGCGCCAGCTCGCCCTGGCCAAGAGCATCGGTGCGAGAGTCGGGGTCCGGTACGCGCTGCTGATGATCGGGCACTCCCACCTGGGCATGGGACGTCCGGAAATGGCGCGCGAGGCGCTGCACCAGGCGCTGGCCGAGTCCAAGGAGGCGGGCGACGCCACCCACGAGGCGAACAGCCGGCTCGCGCTCGGCGAGACCTACCTCGGCCTGGACGACCCGGAGCAGGCCCTGCCCCACCTTCTCAGGACGCGCGAGCTCTTCGAGGCGAGCGGTTACCGGATCGGGAAGGTGCGTTGCCTGATCGGGCTGTCGCGGGCGTACCGGATGCTCAAGGATCCCGGCCGGGCCCTGTCCTACGTCGACGAGGCCCTGGCCGGCGGTGGCGGGCTCGGCCACGCCCGCTGGGAGCGGCGGCTGAGGGAGGAGCGGGCGGCCGTGGACGAGGCGCGGAGGGCTATCGAGGCGGGCCCGTGTCCCTGAGCGCCAGGAAGAAGTCGACCCGGTCGGCCATCGTCGCCAGATTCCTCCCGGTCAGCTCCTCGATCCTGCGGATCCGGTAACGGACCGTGTTCACGTGCACGTGGAGCCGCTCCGCGCAGGCGTTCCACGAGCCGGCGCAGTCGAGGAAGATCCCGAGCGTGCGCACCAGCTCGGACTGGTGGCTCCGGTCGTAGTCGAGCAGCGGCGACAGCAGCCGCGCCGTGAACGAGCGGCGCACGTCTCCCGGCACCGTGGCCAGCAGCAGCGCGTGCGTGTAGATCTCGTCGCTGGTGACCACTCCCCCGGCGCGGGCCTCGGCCAGGCGCCTGGCGTGCCCGGCCTCCTCCACGCCGCCCTTGACGGCGCCGGCCCCGGTCAGCGCGCCGAACGACACGAACCCGGCCAGCGCCATCGTCACCACGCCGATGATGATCGTGAGCCGGGCCGGCGTGCCGAACCGGGGGTGGACCTTGGCC
>NZ_JBSFTC010000230.1:0-19412 GCF_053590415.1 Nonomuraea sp. NPDC003201 | reverse complement strand
CTGAGCGCGCCACACCCGGTCGCTCTCGTCGTCGTCGCGCGCGGCCAGCGCGCGCACGTGGTCGGCGAAGCCGCCCTGCGGGTACGCGGTCCACGGCGCGTGATACTCGGCCAGCAGCGCGCGCAGCATCGGCGGCACCGACCAGCCGTCGGCGAGGATGTGGTGCACGGTCTGCACCAGCACGTTCCCCCCGGAACCCGTACGGATGAGGGTGAAGCGCATCAGCGGGCCGGTGGCCAGGTCGAACCCGGCGCGGCGGTCCCGTTCGGCGTGCTCGCGGATCTCCTCCTCGGTGATGCCGGGGCGCTCCAGCGTGGTGAACGGCGCCTCCACCCCGCTCTCCAGCACCGAGACCACGCGGCCGTCGGCGAGGGCCACGAAGCGCGCGGCCAGGTTCGGGAACAGGTCGAACAGCCGGGTGGCCGCCGCCGCGAGCCGGCCGGCGTCCACGTCGCCGTCCAGCGTCATGATCTGCTGTTCGACGTAGCTGCCCGCCGAGTCGTCGTCGAAGACCGAGTGGAAGTACAGGCCCTCCTGCAACGGGGTCAGCGGCAGGATGTCCCGCAGCGCCGGGCCGTCCAGGGCGTCGACGTCGGCCTGCGTGAGAGCCACCGCGGCGAAGTCGCTGGGGGAGTGGCCGCCCTGGTCGAGCGCGGCCAGCCCGGTCAGGGCCGCCCGGAAGTACTCGCCGATCGTCGCGATGTCCTCCTCGGCGAACATCCCGTCCGGCCAGGAGATGGTGGTGAGCAGCTCGTACGCGCCGCTCGCACCGGGCTCGGCGATCGCGTTGAACTCCAGGGCACGCGGCAGCCGCATCCCCGGGTCGCGCTTCTCGCCCAGCTGCCCCGTGGCGCCCGCCAGCCGCCAGTCCCCGGACACGCCCGCGTCGTAGCGGCCCAGGTAGTTGAACAGCACCTGCGGGGCGGGCGCGGCGAACCCGGTGCCGGTCAGGTAGCGCAGGGCGCCGTAGGAGACGCCGTTGCTCGGCACCCGGGCGAGGTCCTCCTTGACCGCCTTGAGCGCCGCGGACAAATAGTCGGGGGCGGTGAGATCGGCCGCCGCGCCGGGGTCCACGGTCACCGGGAACAGCGTGGTGAACCAGCCCACCGTCCGTGACAGGTCCGGCTCGTAGCCGGCGGCGTCCGCCACGAAGCGTCCCTCGCGGCCGTGGCCCTCGAGTTCGATGTGCGCGTACGTCTGGTCCTGCCCGAGGTCGCGCCGCCACCGGGCGAGCGCGACGGCGAGCGCGGTCAGCAGCACGTCGTTGACGCCCGCGTGGAACCTCGCCGGGATCTCGCCCAGCAGCGCGGCGGTGACGTCGGGGCCGACCGGGACGACCCGGGTCCGCTCGCGCGCGACGGTGTCGGACGCGGACAGCGGACGCCTGCCCAGCGGCCCGTCCGCTCCCGGCAGGGGCCGCTGGAAGTGGTCGCGGTCCGCCTCGAACGCCGCCTGCTCCAGCAGCTGCGTCCAGCGCCGGAACGACGTGCCCACCGGGGGCAGCTCGATCGCCGTGCCCGAGGTGAGCTGCCGCCACGCCGTGGCCAGGTCCTCCATCAGGATCCGCCAGGACACACCGTCGATCACCACGTGATGCGCGACCAGGACGAGCTGCCGCGCCTCGCGCCGCCAGACGGCACGGAGCATCACGCCGTCGTCCGGGGCCAGCCCGGCGGTGGCGAGCCGGACGCACTCGTCGAGCGGCCGGTCGCTCTCCTCCCACCCCACGACGGCCCCGTCCGCCTCGGGGATGTCGAAGCCCCAGCGCTCGCCGCGCACCAGCCTGGCGCGCAGCATGTCGTGCCGCCTGACCAGGGCGGCGAGCAGCTCGCCGAGGGCTCCGGCGGTCAGGTGGGCCGGGGTGTTCAGCACCACCGACTGCACGAAGCCGTCGATCGCCTCCGTGTGCTCGCCGAGCCACTGCACGATGGGCGCCCCCGCGACGGGGCCGGTCGCGACGTCCCCGCGGTCCACGGGGGAGACGTCGTCACGGGTGGCCGCCGCCGCGAGCGCTCCCACGTTGCGGCTCGCGAAGATCTGCGTCGCCGTGAGGTGGAGGCCCGCGTCGCGCAGCGCGCTCAGCAGCGAGATCGCCAGGATGCTGTCGCCGCCGAGCCTGAAGAAGTTCTGGTCGACACCGACCTCGTCCAGCCGCAGCACCGAGGCGACCGCCGCGCACACCAGGCGCTCGTTCTCGGTGGCCGGCGCGACGATCGCACCCGTCCCGATCGCCGGCTCCGGCAACGCGCCCCGGTCCAGCTTGCCGTTGGCGGTGAGCGGGAACTCCTTCATCACGACGACGTGCGCGGGCACCATGTACTCGACCATGTGCTCGGCGGCCCACGCCTTGACCTCGTCCGCCCGCAGGTCGCCGCTCCCGGCCGCCGGGATCACGTACCCGAGCAGGTAGGTGCCGCCCGCCGCGTTCTTCCTGGCGACGACGCAGGTGTGCCGGACCCGGGGGTGCTCCGCCAGACCGATCTCGACGTCCTCGATCTCCAGCCGCATGCCGCGGATCTTGATCTGGTTGTCGGCCCGGCCGAGGAAGTCCAGCGACCCGTCGGGGGCGAAGCGCGCCAGGTCGCCGGTGCGGTACAGCCGGGACCCGTCCCCGGCGAAGGGGTTCGCCACGAACCGGGACGCCGTCAGGCCGGGCGCGTTGACGTACCCGCGGCCCAGGAGGAAGCCGCCCACGTACAGCTCGCCGCCTACGCCGACCGGGACCGGGCGCAGCTCCTCGTCCAGCACGTACAGCTCGGTGTTGGGGTTGGCCTTGCCGATCGACGTCGACAGGCGCTCGGCCGCGCCCCGGTAGATGACGTGCGAGACGCCGATCGTCGTCTCGGCGGGGCCGTAGCCGTGGTACATGGGGATGTCGAGCCTGGTGCGGAAGCGCTCGTACAGCTCCGGGGTCAGCACCTCGCCGCCGCACCACACGTGCCGCAGGCTGTCCAGCCGCCCGGAGTCGCCCGCGATCTCCAGCAGCACGTCCAGCATGGACGACACCAGGTACGTGAAGGTGACGCGCTGCTCGGCGATCACGCTCAGCAGGTGGTGCGGGTCGCGCTCGCCGCCCGGCCGCAGGACCACCAGCCGGCCGCCGCACACCAGCGGCAGGAAGATCTCGTTGATGGAGATGTCGAACGACAACGGCGCCTTGAACAGCGACGCGTCGTCGTGGCCGAACCCCAGGATCTCGCGGGACTGCCACAGCAGGCGCTCGCTGATCGCCTCGTGCCGGATCATCGCGCCCTTGGGCCGCCCGGTCGAACCGGACGTGAAGATCACGTACGCCAGGGCGGGACCGGGGACGGCGATGTCGGTGTCCTCGGTGGGGTACGAGCCGAACCGCCAGTCGTCGAGATCGACGGCCACGGCCTCCGGCTCGCCCGTGCCGTGCTCGCCGGAGTCGTTGAGCTGCGCCACGACCCCGGCGTCCTCGATGACGACCGCCCGGCGCGCGGCGGGCCACTGCGGATCGAGCGGCACGAACGCGCCCCCCGCCTGGAGCACGCCCAGCAGGCCGATCACCATCTCGGCGGAGCGGCCCAGCGAGATGCCGACGATCTGTTCGGCGGTGAGCCCGCGGTCGATCAGGTGGTGGGCGAGCTGGTTGGACAGCTCCGCCGCCTCGCGGTAGGTCAGCGACCGGTGCCCGTCCACGATGGCGACGGCGTCCGGCCTGGTCCGAGCCTGCTCGCGGAACATCTCCACGATGGTCGGGCGGACCCGGTCCACGTCGTTGTCGTTCCACTCGGCCAGGGCCGCGAGCCGGGCCGGCACGCTGGACGGGCCGATGGTGCCGATGGGCCGGTCCGGGAAGTCGGCCAGGTCGTCCAGCGCGAGCTGCGCGTCGGCCGGCGCGACTCCCTCGGGGACGGTGATGCTCCGGCCGTCCGCGCCGACCTCCCAGCCGGCGACCCCGTCCCCGCCGTTGTCGGCCCATCCGAGGACGTCGGCGAACAGGGTGGCGGAGGTGAGGTCGAGATTGCCGGGGCTCTGGCCGGTCGCCCAGTAGGCCAGCCCGATGGCGCACGCCTTGGTGATGGTCCTGTCGGAGTAGCCGCCGGTCCGCCGGCGCACGTCGGCCAGGCGCGCGGGGGAGAGCAGTGCGAGACGAGTGCTCGGTTCCGTCATTGAAGACTCAGCCGTCCCTTTCGAAGGATGAAGGTTCTTGCCACGCGCGCCACAGCCGCGCGTACCTGCCGCCCAGAGCCACCAGCTCCTCGTGGATTCCCTGCTCCACGACGCGTCCCGCGTCCAGCACGGCGATGCGGTCGGCCGCCATCGCCTGGGTCAGCCGGTGCGCCACGAACAGCGTGGTACGGCCCAGGCACGCGGCGGCCACGGCCCGCTCCAGCTCGGCGGCGCCCTGGCTGCCCGCCTCCGCGGTCGACTCGTCCAGCACCACGACCGGCGACCGGCCCAATACGAGCCGGGCCAGGGCGATCTGGGCGACCTTGGTGCCGTCCAGCCGCTCACCGCCCTCGCCGACCACGGTGTCCAGCCCGTCGGGCAGCGCCGTGACCCACGTGTCGGCGCCGACCCTGCGCAACGCGTCCATCAGCTCGGCGTCGGCCGCCTCCGGCGCGGCCAGCCGCAGGTCGCCGGCGAGCGGCCCGGAGAACACGTGCGTCTCCTGCGTCAGGATGCTCACCAGGGCCCGCGCGCCGGCCTCGTCCAGCCCGGCGAGATCGGTCGTTCCGATGCGCACCGACCCGGCCTGCGGGGTCCCGATCCCCGCGATCAGCGCCGCCAGGGTCGACTTGCCCGCGCCCGTCGCCCCCACCAGCGCCAGCGACCCGCCGGCCGGGATCACCAGGTCGACGTCCCGCAGGACCGGCCGCTCGGAACCGGGATAGCGGAACGTCAGCCCCTCGACCACCACCGGGTACGGCCCGGCGTCCGCGGAGGCGGCGGCCACCCGGCCCACCAGCCGCTCCTCCGTGGCCTCGCCCAGCACCCCGACCAGCCGGGTCAGGCTCGCGCCCGACTTCTGCGCCTCGTCGAAGGTGAACAGGATGGCGCCCAGCGGGTTGAACAGCCGGTGGAACAGCAGCGGCGCCACCGACGCCTCGCCCAGGGTGACGGCGCCGGCCTCCAGCAGGACGTACCCCACCACGAGGATCAGGACCAGCCCGATGAACTCGGCGCGGTTCTCCCTGCCGACGAACCGGCCGAAGAACCGGAACACCTCGACGCCGAGATCGCGCACCCGCCACGACTCGCGGGTGACCTGCTCGCGGAAGGCCTCCTCCAGGCGGTAGGCCCGGACGGTGTCGATCCCGTTCAGGCCGCTGATCAGCGCCTGCGCGCGATCGGCCTGCGCCTCCCGCTGCCGCTGGTAGAGCGGCGCGGACCGGGGGAGGTACCAGCGCAGGGCCAGCGCGTACGCGGGCAGCGCGCCGGCGCCAGCCAGGCCGAGCCGCCAGTCCAGCCCGAACATGCCCGCCGTGGCGATGACGACCAGCACCCCCGACGAGAACACCGTGGGGACCGCCGTCCGGATGCCCTTGGACACCACGGCCACGTCGTCGCCGACCCTGGACAGCACGTCGCCCCGGCCGACCTGCTCGATCCGCGCGCTCGGCATGCCCAGCACCGCCCGTACGGCGCCTTCCCGCAGCCGCGCGAGCAGGTCCGCGCCCAGCCGCCCGATCAGGTACGTGGACGCCGTGGTGGCCGCCGAGCCGAGCAGCGCCGCGGTCACCATCAGCACCCCGACGGTGACCAGGACCGACCGCGACTGGCCTTCGACCACCCCGTCGACCACCCGGCCGAGCAGGAGCAACGGCAGCACCTGGAGCGCCGACGCGGCCACCGCGGTGAGCACGGTGGCGCTCGTCAGCCAGGGCACCTCGCGGCAGTACGCCGCGACCCATCGGGTGGCTTCTCGTCCGGTCGCCGTGCGCAGGATCGCGGGGGCGACGCGCGTGCCGGTGGTGCTCACACCCGGCCCACGGCAGGCCGGGGACAGGACACGTTCACCGGCATCACTAGGCGGCCGACTTGACGAGCTCGTCGATCGCGTACGGCAGGGACAGCAGCGTGCCCTGCGACATGGCCGCGCCGATCGCCGGGCCCTCGCTGTCCAGCAGGTACGACACCTTGCCGCCCTTGACCGCGGGCAGGTTGGCGAACAGCTTGAAGTTCTTCAGCGCGTTCTGGTCCGCCTGGTCGGCGATGACGAAGATGTGGTCGACGTCGATCAGGTCGATGCGCTCGGGGGACAGCACGGTGTAGAAGCTGCCGCCCGCGATCTTGTCGATCTCTGTCGCGCCCTTGAAGCCGATGCCCGACACCAGCCGTCCGCGCACGTCGGTGGTGGTGAACGGGGCGACCGAGTTCTTGTACCAGGACACCGCGACGGCGGTGCGCTCCGCGAACTCCGGGTGCGTCTTGCGGGCGGTGTCGAGCTTGTCCTGGATGCCCTGCACCAGCTTGGCACCCTCGTCGGCCTTGCCGAGCGCCTTGGCGATGTGCAGGGCGTTGTCCTGCCACGGCGCGCTGAACGGCTCCTTCTCGGCCTTGGTGCGGCCCACCGTAGGGGCGATCTTGGAGAGCCGGTCGTAGGCGGCCTGGTCGATCTCGGAGTAGACCGCGATGATCAGGTCGGGCCGCAGGGCGGCGATCTTCTCGTAGCTGGGGCCGGAGTCCCCGTTGTTCATGATGACCTCGGGGCGGGTGTCACCCCACTGGTCCTTCACCCAGGGCCACTGGGTGTTGATGTCGGGGGTCTTGCCCGGCGGGTTCGGGTACTGGTCGACCATGCCGACCGGCTTGATGCCGAAGGCCAGGATGGCCTGGTCGTCGGTGTAGCCGACGGAGACGACCCGCTGCGGGGCCTTGGTGATCTGCGTGGACCCGAACGCGTGCTCCACGGTCAACGGGAACACGCCACCACCCGTGGCGGCCGCGGTGGTGTCGCCGCTCGGCTTGTCCGCCGAGCCGGAACCGCATGCCGCGATCAATGTCGCGGCGGACAACACCACTGCGATGCCCCGCAAGGTCTTCGTCACTGTTCTTCGCTGGAGGAGCATCCGGAATCCCTTGCTTCTGCAATGCCGATATTAGGTTAGCCTAACCTTACTTCTTGAGGTTCGCCCGCACCAGCACGTAGACGAGAAAAGGGCCGCCGATCGCGGCGGTGACCACGCCGACCGGGAGGCTGACCGGCAGCGCCGTACGCGCCACCAGGTCCGCGCCGATCAGCAGCAGCGCGCCCACCAGCCCGGATGCCACCAGCGGCGGCGTCGGACACCGCGACAGCCGCATCGCCACCTGCGGCGCCACCAGCGCCACGAACGGGACCGGGCCCGCCGCGCTCACCGCCACGCCGGCCAGCAGCACCGCGCACAGCAGCAGGACCGCCCGCACCATCGAGTACCGGACACCCAGGCCCGCCGCGACCTCGTCGCCGAAGTGCAGCGGCCTGAGCTGGAACGCCACACACGACACGACGGCCATGAGGGCGAGCGCGCACCACAGCGCCACCCAGACCTCGCCCCACGTCCGGTTGTCCAGCGAGCCGACCAGCCACGCCTGGGCCCGCGCCACATCCCGGATGTCGGCCGTGACCAGCAGCCAGATCGTGATCGCCTCCGCCACGGCGCTCACCGAGATGCCGATGAGGATGAGCCGGAGGCCGTCGATCCCGCGCCGCCACGCCAGGAAGTACACCAGCAGCCCGGTGCCGAGGCCGCCCGCGAGCGCCGCCGCGGACAGGCCCACGGAGTCGACGACGGCCGCGGCGACCCCGCCCGACACCGTCACCAGGAACACCGCGACCGCGCTCGCGCCTCCGGTGACGCCCAGCACGTCCGGGCTGGCCAGCGGGTTGCGCGCGATGGACTGCGTGATCGCCCCGGACACCCCGAGCGCGATCCCCACGACGAGCCCGGCCAGGGCGCGCGGCAGGCGCAGATCCATGATCACGAACTCGTCGACCCGCTCACCCTGGCCGAAGAGCGTGGCGATCACCTGGGACAGGCCGATGGGGAAGTCCCCGGTGCCGATGGACAGGCAGAACGCCAGAAAGGCCGCCGCCGCCAGCAGCAGCGTGACCAGCACCATCCAGGGCCGCCACACGAACGACGCGTGGCCGAGCCGCACGCCCGGTGTCACCGGCCGCTTCACCGCCGTCTCGTTCATACCGTCTTGAACTTTCCGCGCCAGACCAGCGCCGCGAAGAACGGGGCGCCGACGACGGCGACGACGACGCCTGCCTGCAACTCGCCCGGCCGCGTCACCACGCGCCCCACGATGTCGCAGGCCAGCAGGATGACGGCGCCGAGCAGGCCCGCGCACGGCACCAGCCAGCGGTAGTCCGGCCCGGTGAGATACCGGGCCACGTGGGCCACCATGAGCCCGAGGAACGCGATGGGGCCGCACGCCGCCGTCGTCGCGCCCGCCAGCAGGGTGATGGCGACGATGCCGACGGTCCGGGTGCGCGTGATGTTCACGCCCAGCCCGCGCGCGACGTCGTCGCCCAGGTTGAGCAGGTTGACGGCGGGCAGTGTGGTGAGCCCCAGCACCAGCCCCGCCACGACGAACGCGGCCACCGGCCGGATGACGTCGAATCCGACCCCGGCGACGGTGCCCGCGTTCCAGAACCGCAGGGCGTTCAGCGACGCCTGGTCCGACAACGCGACCGCCGTGGTCATCGCCGCCAGGAACACCGCGACCCCCTGCCCGGCCAGCGCGAGCGTCAGCGGGCTGCCCGCGCCCCGGCCGATGCTGGCCAGCCCGAACACGACGGCGCCGGCGGCCGCCGCCCCCAGGAAGGCGAACCAGACGTACTGGTACGGATTGGCGAGCCCGAACAGGAGGATCACCGACACCACGGCGAACGAGGCGCCGGAGTTCACCCCCAGCAACCCCGTGTCGGCGATCGGGTTGCGCGTGTACCCCTGGATCAACGCTCCGCTGACCCCCAGGGCGACGCCCGCCACGATCGCGAGCACGGTCCTGGGCACCCGTACGGTCTGCACGATGAGCGCGATCTCGGTGAGCCGCTGGTCGGAGCCCGGCTCCGGGAACAACCCCTGCCACACCTCCGCGAGGCTCAGCCCGCGCGCGCCGACGGCCAGCGACACCGCCGCCGCGACCAGGAGAACCACCGCGAGCGCGCCCAAGCCCACCACCCGCCGCCGGCGGACCCCTGTGACCTCGGACGTGGGACGTTTCTCCAGAGTCGTACTCATCGACCTACAATCCACGGGGGCACGTCTCGATCATGAAACTTAGGTAAGTCTATCCTTAGTTTCTGGCCGACGACAGGGACGGAGTACGACCGCGCATGGAGAACACTTTCGCCACGTTCGGGTTCCCCGGTGAACCCGGTTCCGACGAGTTCTGGGCGGCGGCGGGAGCGCCCGCGTCGGTGCCCGCCGGCGACGGCTGGGCGACCCTGTTCCTGTGGCGCGGGTCCCCGGCGAGCGTCGGCTTCGAGAGCTGGTCGGAGCCGGTGCCCCTGCGCCGGTGGGGCGACACGGACTGCTGGTACGCCGAGGTGGTCATGCCCGCGCGGCTGCGGGTGACGTACCGGTTCGTCACGGACGACGGGGCCCGCGCCGACCCGTTCAACCCGGCTGGCGCGGGCGGTGACCGGTCCATCGCCGCGACCCCGGACGCCCCCGCCCAGCCGCACTGGCCCGCCGTCGGCGCCGAAGACGTCCTGCCGCTCCCGCGCACCCGGATCCGCTGGAGCAGCGAACGGCTCGGCGGGCGGCGCACCGTGCGGGTCCACCCGGCGGGCGGCGGCGGGCCGGTGGTCCTGCTGCTCGACGGGGACGACTGGCTGTACCTGCACCCGGCCATGACCGCGTTCGACTCGGCCGTCGCCCACGGTGAGATGCCCGCCGCCACGCTCGTCTTCCTGCCCGCCCAGGACAGGGAGGCCGAGTTCGGATGCGTGGCCGAGCTGTGGGAGGCGGTCCGGGACGAACTCCTGCCGCTGGTCGCCGAGAGCGGCGTGCCCGCCGACCTGGACCGGCTGGTGGTCGCCGGGCAGAGCCTCGGCGGGCTGAGCGCGGTGTACGCGGCCCTGGAGTTCCCGGAACTGGTGTCCGCCGTGGCCTGCCAGTCGGGGTCGTTCTGGTGGACGCCCGGCGCCGCCGGCCTGGCCGACCCCATGGGCGGACCGCTCGGCGGCGCCGTCGCCGAGCGCCTGCGGGAGCGCCCCGACCTGTCCGGGCTGCGGGTCGCGTTCGACGTGGGGGAGCACGAGACGCGAATGCTCCCGCACTGCGAGCTGGTCGAGACCCTGGCCGAACAGGCCGGCGCGACCGTGCGGGTCTCCCGGTCGGCCTCGGGCCACGATCGGGCGGGCTGGCGGCACGCCCTGCTCAGGGACGTGGCCTGGGCGCTGCGGTGACGGCCGGGCCGTCACCGAAGCGGCAGTCAGCGCGAGAACGCGTACGGGGTGCGCAGCCGTCCGGCCACCGCGTCGACGATCTCCCCGGCCCGCACGGCGGTGTTCGACAGCAGCGTCGAGGTCAGGCCGTGGGTGTGCTCAGTGGCCCCCTGCACGTAGATACCGCAGCGCAGGTGCGTGGAGGTGGCGATCCGGTAGTCGCGCTCGATGCGCAGGGCGCCCGAGGGCAGCCGCTCGCAGTGCTCGCCGACGGCGCCCAGCAGGGTCAGCGGGTCGCCGGGCCGGTAGCCGGTGGCGTAGACGAGCGCGTCGGCGTTCAGGACGGTCCGCTCCCCGGTGGGCAGGAACTCGACGGTGGCGCGCACGCCCTCGGCGTCCCGGGCGACCTCGACGAGCCTGGAGGCGTTGAGGATGCGCAGCCGCTGGCCGCCCCGCACCTTCTCCTGGTAGTGCCTGCGGTACAGCTCGTCGATGAGGTCGAGGTCGACCACCGAGTAGTTGGTGGAGGCGTGGTAGGCGCGCAGGCTGTCCTTGACCGCCTCGGGCGCGTCGAAGTAGTGGTCGACCGCGCCGGAGTCGAAGATGCGGTTGGCGAAGGAGCTGTCGTCGGCGGGGGTGTAACCGTACTTGGAGAAGACCGCGCACACCTCGGCGCCGGGGAAACGGCCGTGCAGGTGGTCGGTCACCTCGGCGGCGCTCTGGCCGGCGCCGACCACCACCAACCGGCGCGGGTCCGTCAGCGTGGGGAGCCTGTCCAGGAGCTCCTCGCTGTGCCAGACGCGGTCGTCGCCGACCATCCCGTCGGGCAGCACCGGGACCAGGCCGACGGCGACGACCAGGTTGCGGGTGCGGCGGGTGCTGAGCTCCCCGTCGCCCTGGCGGACCACCACGTCGAGGTACTCCACCGCGCCGTCGACGGTGACGGGGGTGACCGCGACGACCTCCGAGCCGTACTCGACCTGGTCGGCGAACGGGGCCGCGGCCCACTCCAGGTAGTCGTGGAACTCCATGCGGGAGGGGAACATCGTCTTGTGGTTGATGAAGTCCAGCATCCGGCCGCGCGCCTTCAGGTAGGACAGAAAGCCGAACTCGCTGGTGGGGTTGCGCATGGTGACCAGGTCCTTGAGGAAGGAGACCTGCATCGTGGTGCCTTCGAGGAGCATGCCGCGGTGCCATCCGAACGAGAGTTGCTTCTCCAGGAACACCGCGTCGATTCGCTCGCCGGTACGCGCCTGCCGCTCGCGCAGCGCGATGGCCAGGGCGAGGTTGGACGGTCCGAAACCGATGCCGACGAGGTCGTGGACGGGCTGCTCGGCAGTGGGCATGAAAGGCCTTTCGAGAGAGCGGTCCGAGATGGGGAGCCATGGGTGGAATCAAGAACCAACTTAGGTTAGGCTCGCCTAATTAGGCGAGCCTAACCTTTATTCCCCTCACCTCACAAGGAGAGCGCTGATGCGGGTCGTGATGTTCGGCTACCAGACCTGGGGGCATCGCACCCTCCAAGCCCTGCTGGACTCCGGGCATGACGTGGTGCTGGCGGTCACTCACCCTCAGAGCGACCACGCCTACGAGAAGATCTGGAGCGACTCGGTGGCCGAGCTGGCCGAGGCGCACGGCGTCCCCGTCGTGCTCCGCAACCGGCCCGACGACGAACTCCTGCTCACCCTCAAGGAAGTCGAGCCTGACCTCATCGTCGCCAACAACTGGCGCACCTGGATACCGCCGGAGATCTTCACCCTGCCCCGGCACGGCATCCTCAACGTGCACGACTCGCTGCTCCCGGCCTACGCCGGCTTCTCCCCGCTCATCTGGGCGCTCATCAACGGCGAGAAGGAGGTCGGCGTCACCGCCCACATGATGAACGCCGAACTGGACGCCGGGGACATCGTCGTGCAGCGCGCGGTCCCGGTCGGCCCGGCCGACACCGCCACCGACCTGTTCCACCGCACGGTCGACCTCATCGGTCCCATCGTCGCGGAGGCCCTGGACCTCATCGCCTCCGGCCGTACCGAGTGGACGCCCCAGGACCGCACCAAGGCCAGCTTCTTCCACAAGCGTTCGATCGAGGACAGCAACATCGACTGGAACTGGCCCGCCGAGGACATCGAACGGCTGGTACGCGCCCAGTCCGACCCCTACCCCAACGCTTTCACCCACTACAGGGGCGAGCGCGTCCGCGTCCTGAAGGCCTCGGTCTCCCAGGGCGTCTACGGCGGCACGCCGGGCCGGGTGTTCATCCGCGAGGGCGACGGCATCGTCATCGTCGCCGGCGCCGAGGCCCGCCGGGGCCGCAGCCACGGCCTGGTGATCGAACGGGTGCGCACCGAGGACGGCGCCGACCGGCCGGCCGGCGAGGTGTTCCGGACGATGGGCGGCTACCTCTCCCGCCACCCGTGAGCGATCACCGGTAGGCGGAGGCCTGGAGGTCGTACAGGCGGGCGTACCGGCCTGAGAGTTCGATGAGCTCGGTGTGTGACGGCCTCCACGGCGGGCATCGCGACCTCGTCCATGTCCTCGCTCTGACTCGACATGGAGATGACGAACATGGCGGAGACCGCCGATCGTCGCGGCGATCCGGCCGACCGACACCTCAACGGAGGTGGCCACCGCCACGTACACCACCGACGCGGTCGCCGCCCACCCGAGGAAGACGCCATCTCGCGCCGCAGCTCGCCCGGTAACGGCCCAGCAGCAGCGCCGCCGCGACCGTCGCCGGGCCCACCACCACACCACGGAGGAGAGCACCAGCATCGCCGTGACCAGCCCGGCCATGGTCGGCCCGGTCCGGAACCGGGCCACCACCCCGGCACCGATGCCCTCGTCGGTCCAGGTCAGCAGCGGCGAACGCATGGTGGTCAGCTCGTTCTGGACGCTGACGTCCTCCACCCGGTCCGGGGTCGGCAGCGCCAGCACGCGGAGGGCAGCTCCTCGCGGACCGCCGCGTCGATCCGCTGCCCCACCCGTTCGGCCGGCGGCCGGCTCATCGAGCGGAGCACGTTGCCGGTGACCAGCAGCGCGCCGAGCAGCGCCGGCGGCGCCACGATGCCGACCTGCCCGGCCGCGCCGGTGGCGACGCCCTGTGCCAGGCGGTCCACCAGCTCGCCGGTCACCAGGGCCACGGCGGTCGGCTCCACCAGGAGGAACAGTTCGAGGAGGGAGAGGGCCGCCGGCCACGGCCGGGCGTCATGAGCCGGCGTACTGCCCGGCGTACTCAGCCGAGGGGGCGATCGGGGTGATGACGTCGATGAGGACCCCGTTGGGATCGGCCACGATGAAGTGCCGCTGCCCGAAGTCCTCGCTGCGCAGCGCCAGCTCGGCGGTCAGCCCCGCGCCGACGACGAGCCGTTCCCATTCGGCGTCCACGTCCGCCACCTCGAAGTTGAGCAGCAGCCCGCGGACCGGGGCGCGATACGCCTCGGGCAGCGTCGGGTGGGTGTGGTCGAGCAGCGCGAGCTCATAGGACGGCGTCCCGGGCCGCCGCAGGCTGACGTACCAGTCGGCCTCGAACGTCGTCTCGAACCCCAGGAGTCCGGTGTAGAAGTCGCGGGACTCCTGAAGCCGGGCGGTGCAGATCACGGGATAGAAGCTGGTCAGTTTCATACGAACCTCTTTCACATACCATCGGTACGTGAATGTGTATTTGACGTACCATCGGTATGTCAAGGGAGGAAGCATGAAGACGCACGGCGTCCGGGCGCAGCAACGGGAGCAGACCAGGCAGGCCCTGCTGCGGGGGAGCAGGCGCCTGTTCGCGGACCGGGGTTACGGCGCGGTGAGCCTGTCGGAGATCGTCGCCGAGGCCGGGGTGACCAAGGGCGCGCTCTACCATCTCTTCGAGAGCAAGGCCGAGTTGTTCAGGGCCGTCCTGGAGCAGGTGCAGCAGGAGGTGGCCGAGACGGTGGCGCGGACCGCCGACGTCCACGACGACCTCTGGACCCGCCTGACCGTCGGCTGCCAGGCGTTCCTGACGGCCAGCACGGCCCCGGGCGTTCAGCGGATCATGCTCGTCGACGGCCCCGCCGTGCTCGGGTGGACCGCATGGCGCGCGATGGACGAGGCCGCCTCGGCCCGCCACCTGGCCGACGCGCTCACCGACCTGATCGAGGAGGGCACGATCGCGCCCCAGCCGGTCGCGCCGCTGACCCACCTGCTGTCCGGCGCGATGAACGAGGCGGCGCTGTGGCTGGCCGGCTCGGACGACCCCGCGGACCTGCCGGCCACCCAGGCCGCCCTCGCGCGGCTGCTGGAGGCGCTACGGCACGCTCAGCCCGACATCCCCGAGGAGGTGTAACCCTCGACGAAGCGGCGTTGCAGAGACAGGAACAGCACCAGAGGCGGCAGGGCCATGATCAGACCGGCCGCGCTGACGAGCGCCCAGTCGGGGGAGAAGCCCTGCTGGAAGGAGTAGAGCGACAGGGAGACCGGCAGTTTCTCGCTGTCCTGGATGAACGTCACGGCCAGCAGGAACTCGTTGTACGCCTGCAGCCCCGCGATCAGGCCCGCAGTGAGGACGCCCGGCCAGATCAGCGGGAAGACGATCCGGGTGAACAGCCGCACCTCTCCCGCGCCGTCGAGACGCGCCGCCGCTTCGTACTCCCTGGGGACGGCGAGCAGGAACGAACGGATCAGCAACGTGGCGAACGGACTGTAGATGGCCCAGTAGATGACGATCAGACCGAACCTGCTGTCGTACAGCCCGATCTTCGTCCAGAGGGACAGCAGCGGCACCAGGAACAGCTGGATGGGCAGCGAGCTGGCGACCAGCAGGTAGAGGATGAACAGACCGGGTTTGGGCAGGTCGAGCCGGCCGAGCGCGTAGGCGGCGCAGCCGGAGATGACGCAGACCCCGGCCGCGGTCGACACGGCGATGATCGCGCTGTTGACCAGGCCCGCGCCCATGTTCGCGTCGGTCCAGGCCGTCGCGAAGTTCTCCCAGCGGAACTCGCCGGGAAGGCCCAGGGGGTTGGCGCTGATCTCGCTCGGAGTCTTCAGCGAGGCCAGGACGAAGACCAGCATCGGGCCGAGGGCGTAGACGGCCAGGACGGTCAGGGTCAGGTAGGCGAACGGGCGCCGGGTCATATCTCCCACCTCAGGCGGCGGCGCAGGTAGAGGTAGCCGCCGACGGTGACCGCGCTGATCAGGGCCAGGATGACGCCGATCGCCGAGGCGTAGCCGGCCTGCTGCTCGCTGAACGCGGCGCGGTACATCACGGTGCTGAGCACGTCGGTCGAGCCGGCGGGACCTCCCTGGGTCAGGATGTAGATGTAGTCGAAGACGAGGAACGACCAGATGACGGTCATCAGCGACAGGAACATGAAGGTCGGGCGGATCGACGGCAGCGTGATGTGCCAGAACTCGCGCCAGCTGCCGGCGCCGTCCATCCTCGCCGCCTCGTAGAGCGACGGCTCGATCGACTGCATGGCCGCCAGGAAGATCACGACCAGGAAGCCCCACCACTGCCAGTTGTTGATGAAGGCGACCGCGCCGAGCGCGATCCGCCCGTCACCCAGGAAGTTCACGTCGTTGAGCCAGGGGAGGCCCAGGCTGCCGAGGGCGGGTGCCAGGCCGCTGGTCGGGCTGAGGATCTGCCGCCAGACGGCGGCCGAGACGACGGTCGCGATCACGTACGGGATGAAGTAGAGCAGCCGGAACAGCAGCTGGCCGCGCTGAATCCGGGAGAGCAGGAAGGCGCCGAGCAGCCCCATCGACATCGGCACGACCAGGAAGAAGGCCGTCCAGAGCAGGTTGTGCAGCAGGGCCCCGCGGAAGTCGGGGCTGCCGAACAGCGTCGCGTAGTTGGCGAGCCCGACGAAGCGCGCCTCGTCGAGGCCGTCCCAGTCCGTGAAGGAGTAGTACACCGACATCAGGCCGGGCCCGGCGACGACGAGCAGGTTCACGAGCAGCAGCGGAGCGATGAACAGCCAGGCCGTCAGCCGGGCGCGGGCACGGGGCGCGCTCACGACTCGGGGGCGAACGGCTTGGCCACCGCGCCCGCCGCGAGCTCTGCGGCGAAGGTCTTCTGCAGTCCGGCGCAGAAGTCGGCGGGCGACATCGCACCCGTGATGACCTTGTCGAACTCCGTGTAGAGATAGGTGTCCGTCTTCGGCGGGACGAAGCTCCAGCTCGCGTAGCCCAGGTTCGTGGTTTCGGGGATGGCCTTGTACAGCCGCGCGACCCGCTCGTCCATGCCGGCCGGGTAGGCGTCGGCGGAGACCTTGAGCGGCGGGGGGTTGGTGCCGGTCGTGGCGAGGAAATCGAGCATGCGCTTGGGATCGGCGATGAGGTAGTCGATGAACTCGGCCGCCCCCGCCGGGTTCTCCGAACGCGCGTTGATCGACAGCGTGGTGCCGATCGCCAGCGGATAGACCCCGGCGGGCACGCCGTCACCGAGCGAGGGCAGCGGCGCCCAGTCCCACTTCTTGCCGCCGGTGAAGAACGTGCCGGCCGAGTCGAAGCTCCACGTTCCCGTCATGTACATCGCGACCTTGCCACTGGCGAGTCCTGTGAACATGTCGGTGTCGGTATTGGTGAACCAGCGGTCGGCCCCGCCGCCCCACCAGCCCTTGTCGATCTGCGCCTTGAGCAGGGTGATGGCGTCGACGAAGACCTTGTCGTCCCACTTGCGGGCGCCGGTGAGCGCCTCGTGGATCGCCTTCGGGCCGGCGGCGGCGTTGAGCACGCAGGTCAGGTACCACTCGCTCTGCGCCTTGTAGCCGCTGTTGCCCGCTCCGACGGGGATCAGGCCCGCGCTCTTGGCGGCGGCGCACACGGTCTCGAACTCGGCCAGCGTGGTCGGCACCTTCCAGCCGTGCTGGGCGAAGGTGTCGGGGTTGTAGTAGAGCACCAGCGAGCCGTAGCCGACGGGCACGGAGTGGAGCTTGCCGTCGATCTTGCTGACTTCGTACGCCCAGGGCAGCAGCTTGTCCTGCCAGCCGTACTTCGTGGCGTACTCGTCGAGCGTCACGGTCTTGGAGCTCTTGGCGAAGGACAGGGCGGCCGAGGGGCCGTCGGCGTAGACGACGTCGGGGCCCTTGCCCGCCGCCACCGCGGTGTTGGTCAGGTTGCCCAGCGTCATGAGCTGCTTGACGTCCATCTTGACGCGGACGTCCTTGGCGCTCTTGTTGAAGGCGTCGACGAGGTTCTGGCGGAAGTACTTCTCGCTGTGGGGGGTGGCGAAGGCGGCCCAGTAGGTGACGCTGTTGCCGCCGGAGCCGGAGGACGAGCCGCCGCACGCGGCGAGCGCCAGACCGGCGGCCACGGTGGTGCCGCTCAGCTTGAGGAAGTCACGGCGGGCGAGGTTGACGGACAAGGTGGTTCTCCTTACGGACGGCTATGACGAGTCGCGGACGATGAGCCGGTGAGCGAGGACGATCTCGCGGGCCGTGTCGTCGTACTCGCCGGCCAGCCGGTCGAGCAGAAGACGTGCGCAGGTCCTGCCGATCTCGCGGGCCGGGTTGAGCACTGTGGTCAGGGCGGGGGTGATGAGGGAGGCGGCCTCGATGTCGTCGTAGCCGGTGACGGCCACGTCGCCGGGGACGGACAGACCGAGCTGCCTGGTCACGTCGAGCGCTCCGACGGCGATGAGGTCGTTGGCGCAGACCAGGGCGTCGGGGCGGGGCGAGCGGGAGAGCAGGACTTTGGCCCCCTCCACGCCGCCCGCCCGGGTGAACGTGCCCGAATGGATCAACTCGGGCAGGATCGGCCGGCCGGCCTCGCGCAGCGCCCGCTCGTAGCCTTCGAGCCTGATCTGGCTCGGGTGCGCGTGCGGCTCGCCGTTGAGGAACGCGATGCGCTGGTATCCCCGGTCGATCAGGTGGCTGACGATGTCGTGCACGCCGCTGGTGTCGTCGGCCCTGACGATGTCGCCGAACTCCGCGCGGAAACGGCCGCCCAGCCGTACGAGCTTGGTGCCGGATTTCGCGATCTTGTCGATGTCCTGATCGGTGGCGCCGTAGGTGGCCAGCACGATGCCGTCGACCCGGCGGGCCAGCACGTGCCGTACGACCTCGGGCAGGGCCCGGCTGGGCAGCGCCGCGTCGGTGACGGACAGCAGGTAGCCGCTCGACATCAGCACGTCCTGCAGCCCCGCCGCGACCAGCGGGTAGAACGGGTTGGTCAGATCGGGGACGATCAGCGCGATCGACTCGCTGCGGTCCGTGCGCAGGCTGCGGGCCGACGGGTTCGGCCGGTAGCCGAGCTCTTCGATGACCGCCTCCACCTTGGCCCGGGTACGGGCGCTGACCGGTCTGCGGCCGCTCAGCACGTGCGACACGGTCGTCACGCTGACTCCGGCGGCCGCGGCGACGGCGGCGATGTCCGGGCGCCGGCCTGCTTCCTTCATCTCGCTCCCACAAATGCAAATCGATTTGGGTCGTAGCATGGAGTGCGGCCCCGGCTTCGGTCAAGGGGCCAGCGTAACGATCCTGTTTCCAGAAGTCATCCCAGGCAGCTCGCTGTCCGTGGGGGAGCGTGCGCTGCTAGCGTGTGCGGCATCATGCAAAACGATGCGACTCTGGAGAGCGAGTGACCACTCTGGACCGGTGCCGAGGCGCGCTGCTCGGCCTCGCGGTCGGCGATGCCCTCGGCGCACCCACCGAAGGCATGACGCCTGCTGAGATCCGCGCACGCTACGGCAGGGTCACCGACTTCCTCACCGAGGACGCGGCCGGCACCGACGACACCGAGTACGCGGTCCTCTGCGCCCGGGGCCTGCTCGCCCACGGCAGGAGCATCACCGCCGACGACGTGGCCGACGTCTGGCTGGACGCGGTCGCGGCGCAGCGGGGCGGCTTCCACGGCGCCGGCTTCAGCGAGATGGTCGCCCTCGCCAACCTGCGTTCGGGGCTGCGACCGCCACAGAGCGGCAGCGACAGCTACGAGATGTGGAGCGACGGCGCCGCGATGCGGATCGCTCCCGTCGGCATCCTCTGCATGGGCGACCCCGACGAGGCCGCCAGGATCGCGGCCGTCGACGCCTCGGTCAGCCACGCCCGCGACGGCGTCTTCGGCGCCCAGGCGGTCGCCGCGGCCGTCGCCG
>NZ_JBSFTC010000229.1:0-19445 GCF_053590415.1 Nonomuraea sp. NPDC003201 | reverse complement strand
GCTGAGCAGCGGCCCTTCGGCTACGAAGGGGCGGCCGCCGCCTGCACCGTACTCGACCTGCTCACGCTGAACCGCCGCCACGCCGCCCGGCCGCACGCACGTTCCGCCCGGCCAGACGCGCCACCCCGGAAAGCGCTAAACCTCTCTTCACGGCTGCGCACGCCGCGGTCTTCAGGCCTGTCCTTTACGGCTGCGCACGGTGAGCCGCACGCGCCGACGTCGGTTTCCGCCTGTCATGGCCGGTCGTGAAGGCTCACGGGCTGCTCGCCGTGACGACGCGCACTCTTGACCGGCTCCGTGGCAATCCCCGCCCGGAAGAATCTTGGTCTCGTTGTGGAATGAAGCATTCCGTTCTGCTATTCTGGAACAGAACAAGCCGTTCCAATTCAGGAGGCCGTGGATGACCATCCTCGACACCCGCCCCGCGCAGACGCCCGCCACCCCCGCCCCCTACAAGTGGCGCTGGCCCGCGCTCGCGGTGGTCCTCGCCGGTTCGGTGATGGAGCTGCTCGACGCGACCGTCACCAACGTCGCCGGCCCGACGATGCGGGCCGACCTCGGCGGCGGCGCCTCCCTGATCCAGTGGCTCGGCGCGGCCTACACCCTCGCCATGACCGCGGGCCTGCTGACCGGCGGGCGGCTCGGGGACATCGTGGGACGCAAGCGCATGTTCCTCATCGGCGTCGTCGGGTTCACCGTCGGGTCGCTGCTGTGCGCGCTGGCCGCCTCCCCCGAGACGATCATCGCGGCCAGGGTCGTGCAGGGGCTGTTCGGGGCGGCGATGATCCCCCAGGGCATGGGGCTGATGAAGGAGATGTTCCCGCCCAAGGAGCTGGCGGTCGCGATGGGGATGTTCGGGCCGGTCATGGGGCTGTCCGCGGTGGGTGGGCCGATCCTGGCGGGCGCGCTGACCAGCGTCGACTGGCGGCTGATCTTCCTGATCAACCTGCCGATCGGGGCCGCCGCCGCGCTGGCCGCCCTGCGCTTCCTGCCCGCCTCCCGCCCGGTCAAGGGCGTGCGGCTCGATCTGCCGGGCGCCGTGCTCGCCTCCGCGGGCACCGTTCTCATGGTCTTCCCGCTGGTCCAGGGGCGCGAGAGCGGCTGGCCGGCGTGGGCGTTCGCGATGATGGCGGCCTCCGCGGCGGTGTTCGCGGTCTTCGCGGCCTACGAGAAGCGCAGGGCCCGGCGCGGCGGCGACCCGCTGGTGGCGCCCAGCCTGTTCGGCAAGCGGGCGTTCGTCTCGGGCATGGCGACCGGCACGATCTACTTCGCCGCCTTCACCGGGTTCTTCCTCGTGATCGGCCTCTACACCCAGCTCGGCCTGGGCTACTCCCCGCTCAAGGCGGCGCTGACCAGCGTGCCCTCGTCGCTGGGCATGATCGCGGGCATGGGCGTCGCGCAGGCCGCCCGCAGGCACGGCCGCAAGGTGCTGCTGTCCGGCGCGATCGTCATGGGGCTCGGCGTGACCGGTGTGATCGCCGTCGCCTCCCCCGGGGTCACGCCGTGGCAGCTCGCCCCGGCGCTGGCGGTGGCCGGACTGGGCAGCGGGCTGATCATGAGCCCGTACTTCAGCATCGTGATGGCCGCCGTCGAGCCCCAGGAGACCGGCTCCGCCTCCGGCGCGCTGACCGCGCTCCAGCAGGTGGGCGGGGCGCTGGGCCTGGCCCTGCTGGGCACCCTCTACTTCGGCACCGGGAGCGTCACGATCACGCTGTGGGTGGCGGCCGGGATGATCGCCACGACGTTCGCGGTCGGCCTGATGCTCCCGAAGCAGGCCCGCGAGGACTGACGGTCCCCCGAAGGCGGCCGGCTCACCCGAGCCGGCCGCCTTCGCGTCTACGCGACTGCTCCATGCCGTCCAGCAGGTAGCCGAGGCCCTCGTCGAACGTGGCGTCCCACGCGTGGTCGAGGCCGTGCTCGGCGAGGGCCGGGTAACGGTCGGCGCGCTCCCTGAGGAACTCGCCGGTGTCGTCCCGGTCGCGGTCCTGCCAGGTCACCTGCATGACGACCGAGCCCATGACGTAGTTGGACAGGCTGTAGGCGGCGGGCTTGGGGGCGGCGAAGCCGGCGGCGGCCAGGGTCGCGTAGAGGAACTCGGTGCGCTCCAGCGCGTTCGGCCCCATGAGCGGGCGGTCGAGGATGGTGGCCGACCACGGATGCCGCAGCAGGGCCGCGCGCCAGCCGCCGATGAGCTCGCGGACGGCCCCCTGCCACCCGGAGCCGCCCGCCGGCAGCCGCACCTCCCCGAAGACGGCGTCCAGGGCCAGGTCGAGGACGTCGTCCTTGGTCTTGACGTGCCAGTAAAGCGTGGTCGAGCCGGTGTCGAGCCGCTCGGCCAGGCGGCGCATGGTCAGCCGGGCCACGCCTTCCTCGTCCAGCAGCGCGACCGCCTCGGCCACGATCCGGTCGAGCGTCAGCGTCTGCCTCGGCGCCTTCTGGGGGCGCGACCACACGGTTCCCACCCGGAGATAATACGTTGTTCTAGCGACTGGATCGATGGTCTAGTTAGTCGAACGACGATCGAGTGGGGTGGCCGTCATGGGGCACATCGAGGTGAGCGCGCTGACGTACCTGCTGCCGGACGGGCGGCCGCTGCTGCTGGAGACGTCCTTCAAGGTGGGCGCCGGCGCCAAGGCGGCGCTCGTCGGGCCGAACGGCGCGGGCAAGACCACGCTGCTGCGGCTGATCGCGGGCGAGCTGGCCCCGTCGGACGGCCGCGTCGCGAGCAGCGGCGGGATCGGGGTGATGCGGCAGTTCCTCGGCGCCGGCACCGTGCACGACCTGCTGCTCAATGTCGCCCCGCGGCGCGTGCGCGACGCCGCCGCCGCGCTGGAGGCGACCGGGGCGGCGATCGCCCGGAGCGACGACGAGCCCGCCCAGCTCGCCTACGCGCAGGCCATCGCCGACTACGCCGACGCGGGCGGCTACGAGCTGGAGGTGGTGTGGGACGTGTGCGCCACCGAGGCTCTGGGGCTGCCGTACGAGCGGGTCAAGGGCAGGGAGCTGGGCACGCTGTCGGGCGGGGAGCAGAAGCGGCTCATGCTGGAAGCCCTGCTGCGCGGGCCGGACGAGGTGCTGCTGCTGGACGAGCCCGACAACTACCTGGACGTGCGGGCCAAGCAGTGGCTGGAGCGGGCGATCAGGGGCTCGGCCAAGACGGTGCTGCTCGTCTCGCACGACCGGCAGCTGCTGGCCGAGGCCGCCGACCGGATCATCACGGTGGAGGGGCGCGGGGTGTGGGTGCACGGCGGCGGGTTCGCGACGTACGCCGAGGCCCGCAGGCGGCGCAAGGAGCGCCTCGAAGAGCTGCGCAGGCGCTGGGAGGACGAGCGGGCCAGGCTGCGCCGGCTGGTCCACACGCTGCGCCAGCGCTCGGCGAACAACGACGCGCTGGCGGGGGCGTACCAGTCGGCCGTCACGAGGCTGGAGCGGTTCGAGCGGGCGGGGCCGCCGCAGCGCGCGCCGAAGGAGCAGAACGTCCGGATGCGGCTGCGCGGCGGGCGCACCGGGAAGCGGGCGGTGACCTGTGAGGACCTGGAGCTCACCGGGCTGCTGCGGCCGTTCTCCACCGAGGTCTGGTACGGCGAGCGGGTCGGCGTGCTGGGCCGGAACGGCACCGGCAAGTCCCACTTCCTGCGCCTGCTGGCGGGCGAGCCGATCGCGCACACCGGCGTGGCCCGCCTGGGCGCCAGGGTGTCAGCCGGGCATTTCACCCAGACCCACGCGCGGCCCGACCTGGTCGGGCGGGCCGCCGCCGACGTGGTGATGCGGGAGCACGCGCTGACCCGCAACGAGGCGATGGCGGCGCTGGCCCGGTACGAGCTGGCGCCGGCGGGCGGGCAGCCGTTCGAGACGCTGTCGGGCGGGCAGCAGGCCCGGCTGCAGATCCTGCTGCTGGAGCTGTCGGGGGCGACGCTGCTGCTGCTCGACGAGCCGACGGACAACCTCGACCTGGCCAGCGCGGAGGCGCTCCAGCAGGGGCTCGCGGGGTTCGAGGGGACGGTGCTGGCGGTCACGCACGACCGCTGGTTCGCCGCCGACCTCGACCGCCATCTGGTGTTCGGCGCGGACGGGCTCGTGCGGGAGAGCGACCTGCCCCGCTGGGACCTTTAGGGGGCCGCGACGCGCTCGCGGCGCAGAGCCGTGACCGTCATGGTCTCGTCCACGGCGTCCGGCGAGAGCACGTGGTCGAGCACCATCACCGCGCACCCGCTGATGCCCGCGCCCGCTCCCAGCCGGCTCGGCTCGATGCGCAGCCGCCGGGTGGCCAGGGCCGTGGAGCGGCGGTAGACGACCTCGCGGATGCTCGACACCAGCGGACCGAACGCCTCGGCCACGTCGCCGCCCAGCACCACCACCGACGGGTTGAGGATGTTGACCGCCCCGGCCAGCACCTCGCCGATCCGGCGGCCGGCCTCGCGCACCGTGGCCATCGTCTCGGCGTCGCCCGCGCGCACCAGCGCGGTCACGTCCGCGATCGTCTTGACGTCCTTGCCCTGGGCCCGCAGGTCGCGCAGCAGCGCGGTGCCGCTGGCCACGGAGTCGACGCAGCCGGTGTTGCCGCAGCGGCACAGCACGTCGCCGCCGTCGAGCACGGGGATGTGCCCGATCTCGCCCGCCGCGCCCAGCGCGCCGCGCAGGATGCCGCCCCCGGCGATCACGCCCGCGCCGATCCGCGTCGAGATCTTCACGAACATCAGGTCGTCCAGGTCGGGGTAGGCGCCGCGGTGCTCGCCGATGGCCAGCACGTTGACGTCGTTGTCCACGAGCACGGGAACGGGGAAGCGCTCGCGGATGATCGGCGGGATCACCACGCCGGTCCACGAGGCCATCACGCGGGCGCTCTCGGCGCGTCCCTGCGCGAACTCGACCGTGGCCGGCACGCCCATCCCGACGCCTCTGAGCATCGAGCGGGGCCGGTCGCCGAGCAGCTCGTCCCAGGAATCCATGATCACCGGGAGCACGACGTCGGGCCCCTGCTCCACGTCCATCGCGAACTCGCGCCCGGCCAGCTCCCGCCCGGCCAGGTCGCAGACGGCCACCCGGGTGCGGCTGGCGCCGAGCGCCGCCACCAGCACCACGCCGCCCGTGGCGTTGAACTCCAGCCGGACCGGCGGCCGCCCGCCCGTGGACGGGGCGTCGTCGCGCTCCACGACCAGGCCGCGTTCCAGCAGCTCACCCACGCGCAGCTGCACGGCGGGGCGCGACAGACCGGTGACCCGGCCCAGGTCGGCCCGCGTCGCGGCCTCTCCGGTGCGGATGAGGCGGAGCACCTCACCACTGGTGGCGAGGGTCGCGGCGGTACGTCGAGGCATCGGCTAAGTGAATCACATGGGGTTAGGTCATGAAAAGTCCAGACTTTTTTATCTCAAATGCCAAAACTCCGCTTGTGTGGGACCCAAACTCTCGTTAGTGTCCGTTCTGTCCCTGCTTGGTAGATCATCGGAGTCCGCAACCGTGTCCCCCGTGTCGACAACGCCCGCCCACACCGCCGACCTCGTCGTCTTCGGCGGCACCGGCGACCTGTCCATGCGCAAGCTGCTCCCGGCGCTCTACCACAGCGACAGGGACGGCCGGCTCTCCCCGGAGACCCGCGTCATCGCCATGTCCAGGGGCGGCCTGACCGACGCCGACTTCCGCGGCAAGGTGGACGCCGAGGTACGCGACCAGGTCCCGATCGACGACCCCGCCATGTGGCAGCGCTTCCTCGGCCGCCTGCACCACGTGTCGGTCGACGTCGGGGGCGCCGACAAGTCGGGCTGGGGGGCGCTGAGCCGGCTGCTGGCCGGGCACGAGCAGCGCGACCGGGTCTTCTACCTGGCCAGCCCGCCCCGCACCTTCGGCCCCTTCTGCCGCGAGCTGGAGGAGGCCGGGCTGGTCACGCCGCTCTCGCGGGTGGTGCTGGAGAAGCCGCTGGGCCACGACCTGCCGAGCGCGCAGCGGATCAACGACGAGGTCGGCGCCATCTTCGACGAGCGCCAGATCTTCCGCATCGACCACTACCTGGGCAAGGAGACCGTCCAGAACCTGCTGGTCCTGCGCTTCGCCAACGCCTTCCTCGAGCCGATCTGGAACTCCCTGTGGATCGACCACGTCCAGATCACCGCCGCCGAGACCGTCGGCACGCCGGGCCGGCGCGGCTACTACGACCACGCGGGCGCGCTGCGCGACATGGTGCAGAACCACCTGCTCCAGCTCCTCACGCTGACCGCGATGGAGCCGCCGGCCCGCAACGACCGCGAGGCCATCCGCGACGAGAAGGTCAAGGTGCTGCAGGCGCTGCGCCCGATCACGGGCACGGAGGTCGACCGCTTCACCGTGCGGGGCCAGTACACCGAGGCCGGCGAGATGCCGGGCTACCTCGACGAGCCCGCCTCCACGCCGCCGACGGACGCCTCGCGGCGGGTGGAGACGTTCACCGCGATCCGGGCCGAGATCAAGAACTGGCGATGGGCGGGGGTGCCGTTCTACCTGCGGACCGGCAAGCGGATGCCGTACCGCAGGTCGGAGATCGTGGTGCAGTTCAAGGACGTGCCGCACTCCATCTTCCCCGGTGGCACGCCGAACCGCCTGGTGCTGCGCCTGCAGCCGGAAGAGGGCATCGAGCTGCACATCATGGCCAAGGAGCCGGGCGCGGGCGAGGTGACGCTGAAGCCGGTGCCGATGTCGCTGAGCTTCGGCAAGACGTTCACGGCGCGGGTGCCCGAGGCGTACGAGCGGCTGCTGACGGACGTGCTGGCCGGGAACCCGACGCTGTTCATGCGGCGTGACGAGGTGGAGGCGGCCTGGCGCTGGATCGACCCGATCCTGTCGACCTGGGAGTCGTCCGGGGACCTGCCCGAGCCCTACCCCGCCGGGACCACCGGTCCCGCCGGAGCCCACGAACTGCTCGGCCGCAGCGGTCGCGAGTGGCACGAGGAGGACGTGTGAACAATCGATTCCGGGTTCATGGACCCGAAGAAGGAGGCACCGTGAACCCCGTCATCCAGGACGTCACCGACCGCATCGCCGAGCGGAGCGCCACCAGCCGGGCCGCGTACCTGGCGCGCATCCGGCGCGACGGCGAGGCCGCCAGGGCGAAGGGCCCGGCCCGCGCCCACCTCGGCTGCGCGAACCTGGCGCACGGCTTCGCCGGCGCGCCCGCTGACGACAAGCTCACGCTACGCGGCGCTGCCAAGCCGGGCGTGGCGATCGTGACGAGCTACAACGACATGCTCTCGGCGCACCAGCCGTACGAGACGTACCCGCCGGAGCTGAAGGCCGCGGTGCGCAAGGCCGGCGGCGTGGCGCAGGTGGCGGGTGGCGTGCCCGCGATGTGCGACGGCATCACGCAGGGGCGGCCCGGCATGGAGCTGTCCCTCTACAGCCGCGACGTGATCGCGATGGCCGCAGCGATCGCGCTGTCGCACGACATGTTCGACGCCTCGCTGCTGCTGGGCGTGTGCGACAAGATCGTGCCCGGCCTGTTCATCGGGGCGCTGCACTTCGGTCACCTGCCCGCGATCTTCGTCCCGGCCGGGCCGATGACCTCGGGCCTGCCGAACAAGGTCAAGGCGCGCACCCGCCAGCTCTTCGCCGAGGGCAAGGTGGGCCGCGACGAGCTGCTCGACGCCGAGGCGAAGTCGTACCACTCCCCCGGCACCTGCACCTTCTACGGCACCGCCAACTCCAACCAGGCGCTGATGGAGGTCATGGGCCTGCACCTGCCCGGCTCGACCTTCGTCAACCCGCACACCGAGCTGCGCCACGCCCTCACCGAGGCGGCCGGGCGCCGCGCGGTGGAGATCACCGCGCACGGCTCGGAGTACACGCCGATCGGCGAGCTGGTCGACGAGAAGGCCATCGTGAACGCCTGCGTCGCCCTGCTGGCCACCGGCGGGTCCACGAACCACACGATCCACCTGGTCGCCATGGCCGCCGCCGCGGGCATCGTACTGACCTGGGACGACTTCGCCCGCCTGTCGCGGGTCGTGCCGTCCCTCACCAAGATCTACCCGAACGGCCAGGCGGACGTGAACCACTTCCGCGACGCCGGCGGCATGCAGGTCCTCATCGGCGACCTGCTGGACGAGGGCCTGCTGCACGGGGACGTCATGACCGTGGCCGGGCCGGGCCTCGACCGCTACCGCGAGGCTCCCGAGCTGGTGGACGGCGAGCTGGTGTGGGCGCCGGTCACCGGCGGCAGCTCCGACCTGGACGTGCTGCGTCCGGTCGCGGCGCCGTTCTCGGCGGACGGCGGGATCCACATGCTGTCGGGCAACCTGGGCCGGGCCGTCTCCAAGGTCTCGGCGGTCAAGCAGGAGCACCTGGTGATCGAGGCGCCGGCGAAGGTGTTCGACGACCAGCTGGAGCTGCTGCGGGCGTTCGAGGCCGGCGAGCTGGAAGGGCAGGACTTCGTGGCGGTCATCCGCTACCAGGGTCCGAGCGCGAACGGCATGCCCGAGCTGCACAAGCTCACGCCGCCGCTGGCCGTGCTGCTCGACCGGGGGCAGCGGGTCGCGATCGTCACGGACGGCCGCATGTCCGGCGCGTCCGGGAAGGTGCCCGCGGCCATCCACCTGTCGCCCGAGGCCGCCGACGGCGGGCCGATCGCCCTGGTGCGGGACGGCGACATGATCAGGCTGGACTCGACGGCGGGGACGCTTGAGCTGCAGGTGCCCGCCGAGGAGCTGTCCCGCCGCCTGCCGGAGGGCCGCCCGCTGAGCGACGCGCAGTGGGTGGGGACCGGGCGCGAGCTGTTCGCGGCCTTCCGCCGGATGGCGGGCCACGCGGAGCAGGGCGCCGGGATCTTCGGCATCAGCGGCGCCGAGTCCCCCGACCACGGCCCCGGCCTGGGCTTCCTCGCCGAGGCCGGCGCCTCGCACCTGGAGACGGGCGCCCCGGTCGGCGCCCAGCACGCCGGGCTGGCGAGGTGACGGCTCAGAAGTCGATGGCTCGCCGTCCCGTCTGGGACGGCGAGAGCGTTCGTGGGATCCTTCGGTTCATGGCGAGCGATCTTGACGCCGCCCTGGACGCCGGAGGTATGTGGTGAGTGCCTTTGACCTTCCGTGGCTGGTCGCCGACATCGGCGGGACCAACGCCCGGTTCGGCCTGGTCACCTCGTCGGGAGCGCGGCCGGCCAACGTCGCGGTCCTGGCGGGGTCCGACTACCCGACCCTCCCCGAAGCCGTAGCCGCCTATCTCGCGGAACACGCGGGCGGAGTGCGACCGGGGGCGGCGTGCCTGGCTCTGGCCGGGCCGATCGACGGCGACCGCTACCGGCTCACGAACTCCGCGTGGGCCGGGTCCGTACGGGATCTCGGCGTGCCGTACGCGGCGCTGCTCAACGACTTCGAGGCGCTGGCGGTGTCGCTGCCGCACCTGGAGGGCGACGACCTGGTCTCGCTGGGCGGCCCCGAGCCGGGTCACGGGGTCAAGGCCGTGCTGGGGCCGGGGACCGGCCTCGGCGTGGGCGGGCTGGTGCCCGCGGAGCACGGCTGGACGCCGATCCCGGGCGAGGGCGGGCACGTCACGGTGCCGGTGGTGGACCGGCGGGAGCTGGAGATCGTCCAGGTCCTGCAGTCGCAGGGGTTGCCGCACGTGGTGGCCGAGCACGTGCTGTCCGGACCTGGGCTGGTCCGGCTGCACCGGGCGCTCGCCCAGGTGAACGGCGTCGCCGCCCCCGACCTGACCGCCTCGGACATCGTGGCCCGGCTGGACGACTCGCTGTGCGCCGAGACGGTGGAGGTGTTCTGCGGGATGCTGGGCAGCTTCGCCGGGAACGTGGCCCTGACCCTCGGCGCGCGGGGCGGGGTGTATCTGGGCGGCGGAGTGCTCCCCCGTATCGTGGAACGCGTGCGCACCAGCAGCTTCCGGGCCCGCTTCGCCGAAAATCCGGACATGGCCCACTACCTGGAGGCCATCGGCACCGCGCTGATCGTCGCCCCGCAGCCGGCGCTGACGGGCGCGGCGGCCTGGCTGGCCCAGCGCGCCCGCCGGGAACTGGTGGGATGACCGCGTGGACTTGTCCGGGCGGACCTGTACGTGACTAGACGGCCGTCAACGGGCCGACGAGGAGAAGAAGAACCCATGAGCCTGCTCGATCTCGCCCCGGTGATCCCCGTCGTGGTGATCGACGACGTGGAGAGCGCCGTGCCGATGGCCAGGGCGCTGGTCGCCGGCGGCCTGCCGGTCATCGAGGTGACCCTGCGGACCCCGGCCGCGCGCGAGGCCATCGCCCGGATCGCGGCCGAGGTGCCCGAGGCGACCGTGGGAGCGGGGACCATCCGCAGCTCGGAGGACATCGCGGCGTCGGTGGCCGCCGGTGCGCGGTTCCTGGTCTCGCCGGGGACGACCCTGTCGCTGGTCGAGGCGATGGATTCGAGCGGCGTCCCGTACCTGCCGGGGGCGGCCACCGTGTCCGAGGTGATGGCGCTGGTCGAGCGGGGGGTCAAGGAGCTGAAGTTCTTCCCCGCCGAGGCCGCGGGCGGCATCCCCTACCTCAAGGCGCTGGCCGGGCCGCTGCCGGACGTGCGCTTCTGCCCGACGGGCGGGATCCGGGTGAACACGGCGGCCGACTATCTCGCGCTGCCGAACGTGGGCTGTGTCGGCGGCACCTGGCTGACCCCGGCCGACGCGCTGGCCACCGGCGACTGGGGCCGCGTCGAGAAGCTCGCCTCGGAGGCCGCGGCGCTGCGCTGAGCGCGGCGGAGGCTGCGGTAGGCCTCAGCTCCAGATCGACACGTGGATCGGGGGGCGGAAGCGGCTGCGGGGGATGCCGTCGTCCGGGGTGCGCATGACCTGGGTGGCGGCCGGGGTGGTGAGGAAGTCCAGGAACGTGCCCGCGGCCACCGACCGGTTCGGCGGTTCCAGGGTCGTGGCGTACCAGTACGCGGCCAGCGGGGTGGCGGCGGTCTCGACGGCCACCAGTTCGCCCCTGCGTAACTGGGACGCCACCAGGTGGGCCGTGGCGGGAGCCACGCCGGAGCCCTCGGCGGCGGCCTTCCAGGCGGCCGTCTGGTTCGCGAAGACCCGTACCTGGGACTCCGGGACCCGCAGCAGCCGCAGCAACCGGCTCGTGTCGCTCAGGGGGTCCGTCCCGGAAGGGCCCACCAGCCATTGGTCGCGGTGGCCGCGGGGCGAGCCGACCACGATGAGGCGGCAGCGCAGGACCGGGCGGCTCACCAGGCCCTCGCCGCTCACCTGGGCCCCGAGCGCGACGTCGGCCAGGCGGCTGGACAGCAGGAGCGGGATCTCGGCCGTGGCGGCCACGCCGGCGGTGGCGTCCACCGACTTGCGCTGCGTGAAGAGGCAGACGAGCGGCCCGGCCACGTACTCGGCGAGCCCGGCGTCCATGACCACGTGCAGCCCGGCGACGCGACCCGGCTGGACGGCGGCGACCGCCTCCGCGCCGAGCGCGACGATCTGCGCGGCGATCCCGAGCAGCCGCCGCCCGCCCTCGGTCAGCACCATCCGGTCGCCGCTTCGGGTCAGCAGCGGGTCGCCGAGGTGCCTGCGGAGCTGGGCCAGTGACTGGGAGACGGCGGGCTCGCTCACGCCCAGCGCCCGTGCCGCCGCCTTGACAGATCCCAGACGCGCGACGAAAACGAACGCCCCGAGCTGGCTGAGTGTCATCACCCCTTCATAGTTCTCCGGCGCCCATTAAGGAATCCCTTATTTGCGGATTGTCGGGACAAATCGGTGCCAGCAATGTGCAGTCATGCAGGTTCCCGCGAGATTCGAATACGAGAGAGCGGACAGCGTGCCGCACGCGCTCGAACTGCTGGCGCGCTACGGCCCCGAGGCCAGGATCGTCGCAGGTGGGCACAGCCTCATCCCGATGATGAAGCTGCGCCTGGCCCAGCCGGAGGCGTTGATCGACATCAACGGGCTGGCCGAGCTGGGGCGGATCGCCGTCGAGGGTGACGAACTGGCCATTGGCGCGCTGGTACGGCACACGGAGCTGCTGGACAGCACCACCGCCACCGACCTTTTCCCGATATTTCGGGATGCGGAGCGAGTTATTGCCGACCCGATAGTGAGAAATCGGGGGACCGTTGGCGGGTCGCTGTGCCAGGGCGACCCTTCCGAGGATTTGTCCGCCGTGTTCTCGGCGCTGCGGGCGCGGGCGGTCATCCAGGGCGCGGGCGGTCAGCGTACCGTGCCGATCAGGGACTTCCACCACGGCCCGTACGAGACCGCCGTCGGGCCGGGCGAGCTGCTGGTGCAGCTGCGCGTGCCGGTCACGGCGGGCACGGGCAGCGCGTACGAGAAGGTCGAGCGGCGCGTGGGCGACTGGCCGGTGGCCGCGGCCGGAGCGGTCGTCACCGTCCGGGACGGCGTGATCGCGCGGGCGGGCATCGGGCTGACCGCGGTCGGCGCCGAGCACTTCTGCGCTCCCGAGGCCGAGAGCTACCTCGAAGGCAGGCCGCCCGGCGGTGAGGCGTTCGCGGAGGCGGGCCGGATCGCCGCCGAGCACTGCGACCCCCACGCCGACCAGCGCGGCCCCGCCGACTACAAGCGCCACCTGGCCGCCGAGCTGACCCGGCGCGCGCTGGTCAGAGCCGCAGGGAGGATCTGACATGCGCATCACGGTCTCGGTGAACGGGCAGCCGTACACCAGGGAGGTCGAGCCCAGGCTGCTCCTCGTGCACTTCCTGCGCGACGAGCTGGGCCTGACCGGCACCCACTGGGGCTGCGACACCTCCAACTGCGGCGTCTGCACGGTGCGGCTCGACGGCGTGCCGGTCAAGTCGTGCACGGTGCTGGCGGTGATGGCCGACGGCCACGAGGTCACCACCGTGGAGGGCCTGGAACGGGACGGGGAACTGGACGCGGTGCAGAAGGGGTTCGTGGAGTGCCACGGGCTGCAGTGCGGGTTCTGCACGCCCGGCATGCTGCTCACCGCACGCGCGCTGCTCGACCGCGTGCCCGACCCCGACGAGGGCCAGATCCGCGAGGCGATCTCCGGCCAGCTGTGCCGCTGCACCGGCTACGAGAACATCGTCCGGTCCATCAGGTGGGCGGCCCAGGCGAGTCTGAATGTCGCCGAGTCCGCGACGGAGGCGAAATCATGAGCTACGGACGCATGCACCGCAAGGAGGACGCCCGCTTCGTCAGGGGCCGTGGCAACTACACCGACGACGTACGGCTGCCCGGCATGCTGTACGGCGCCGTGCTGCGCAGCCCGCACGCCCACGCCAGGATCGTCTCCATCGACACGAGCGCCGCCGAGGCCCACCCGAAGGTCAAGGCCGTCATCACCGGGCAGACCCTGGCCGGGCTCGGCCTCGCCTGGATGCCGACGCTCTCGCAGGACACCCAGGCGGTGCTGGCCACGGACAAGGTGCGCTTTCAGGGCCAGGAGGTCGCGTTCGTGGTGGCCGAGGACGCCTACTCGGCCCGCGACGCGCTGGAGCTCATCGACGTCGAGTACGACCCCCTCGACGCGGTCATCGATGCCAGGAGGGCCCTCGACCCGGACGCGCCGGTCATCCGGGACGATCTCGAAGGGCGTACCGGCAACCACATCTTCGACTGGGAGGCCGGCGACCGCGCCCGCACCGACGCCCTCTTCGAGCAGGCGGAGGTGACGGTCGCCCAGGACCTGCTCTACCCGCGCGTGCACCCGGCGCCGCTGGAGACGTGCGGCGCGCTCGCGGACTTCGACAGGGTCACCGGCAAGCTGACCGTCTGGTGCCCCACGCAGGCGCCGCACGCCCACCGGACGCTGTACGCGATGGTGGCCGGGCTGCCCGAGCACAAGATCCGGGTGATCTCCCCGGACATCGGCGGCGGTTTCGGCGGAAAAGTCGGGATATATCCCGGCTACGTGTGCGCGATCGTCGGCTCGATCGTCACCGGCAAGCCGGTCAAATGGATGGAGGACCGCTCCGAGAACCTCATGAGCACCGCCTTCGCCCGCGACTACCACATGCGCGGCGAAGTGGCGGCGACGCGTGACGGCAGGATCCAGGCGATCAGGGTCAAGGTGCTGGCCGACCACGGCGCGTTCAACGGCACGGCCCAGCCGACCAAGTTCCCGGCCGGGTTCTTCCACGTCTTCTCCGGCTCGTACGACATCGAGGCCGCCCACTGCGAGGTCACCGGCGTCTACACGAACAAGGCCCCCGGCGGCGTCGCCTACGCCTGCTCCTTCCGCGTCACCGAGGCCGTCTACCTGGTCGAGCGCATGATCGACGTACTGGCCGCCGAGCTGGACCTCGACCCGGCCGAGCTGCGGATGCGCAACCTGCTCAGACCAGAGCAGTTCCCCTACCACTCCCCCACCGGCTGGGAGTACGACTCCGGCGACTACCCCAGGGCGCTGCGCCTGGCCATGGACATGGCCGGCTACGACAAGCTCCGCGCCGAGCAGGCCGACAAGCGGGCCAGAGGTGAGCTGATGGGCATCGGCGTCAGCTTCTTCACCGAGGCCGTCGGGGCGGGCCCGCGCAAGCACATGGACATCCTCGGCCTGGGCATGGCCGACGGCGCCGAGCTGCGCGTGCACCCGACGGGCAAGGCCGTGCTGCGGGTCTCGTGCCAGTCGCAGGGCCAGGGGCACGAGACCACGTTCGCCCAGATCGTCGGGCAGGAGCTGGGCATCCCGGCCGACGACGTGGAGGTGGTGCACGGCGACACCGACCAGACGCCGTTCGGGCTGGGCACGTACGGCTCGCGCTCCACCCCCGTCTCCGGCGCGGCCACCGCCATCGTGGCCAGGAAGGTGCGCGACCGCGCCAAGATCGTGGCGGCGGCCATGCTGGAGGCCGCGCCGGACGACCTGGAGTGGGCCGACGGCAGGTGGTCGGTGGTGGGCGACCCGTCCGCCGGTAAGTCGATGGCCGAGATCGCGCTCGCCGCGCACTCCAACCTGGAGCTGCCGGAAGGCGTCGAGGGACACCTGGACGCGGCCACCGTCTACAACCCGCCCAACCTCACCTACCCGTTCGGCGCCTACATCTGCGTCGTCGACGTCGATCCGGGGACGGGGCAGGTCAAGGTGCGCAGGTTCGTGGCGGTGGACGACTGCGGCGTGCGGATCAACCCCATGATCGTCGAGGGGCAGATCCACGGCGGGCTGGCCGACGGGGTGGGGATGGCGCTCATGCAGGTGATGGCGTTCGACGAGGACGGCAACCACCTGGGGGCGTCGTTCATGGACTACCTGCTGCCGACCTCGATGGAGTGCCCGTCGTGGGAGCTGGGCGAGACCGTGACGCCCTCGCCGACGCACCCGATCGGGGCCAAGGGCGTGGGCGAGTCGGCCACCGTCGGCTCTCCCGCGGCCGTGGTCAACGCCGTGGTGGACGCGCTCAGGCCGTACGGTGTGCGGCACGCCGACATGCCGCTCACCCCGGCGAACGTCTGGCGCGTCGTCAACGGCGACCCGTTCCGCACGGACCTGGCCATCCCGTGAGCGAGTTCCTCGGTATGCCGATGTCCCGGCCGCGGCCGGCCGCCGACCTGGACGCCCGGGTCGCGCGGCTGCGGTCGGGGCGGGAGCCGTACGTGCTGGCCACGGTCGTGCGGGCGCAGCGGCCGACCAGCGCGAAGGCGGGCGACCGCGCGCTGGTGCTGCCGGACGGGACGATCGAGGGGTTCGTCGGCGGGGTCTGCGCCACCGACACCGTCCGGGCGCAGGGCCTTCGGCTGCTCGAACTCCGGCGCGCGGCGCGGACCACGCTGCTGCGGATCACGCCGGAGGCGGGCGACCCGCACGAGGAGGAGGGCCTGATCGCCGTGGGCCAGCCGTGCCTGTCCGGCGGCACGCTGGAGATCTTCCTGGAGGCCGTGCTGCCTCCCGTGCTGATCCACGTGTACGGCGACAGCCCCATCGCCCGGGCCTTCGCCGCCGTCGGCCAGGCGCTGGGGTACCAGATCGAGACCGGCCCCGGGGTCGCCGCCGACGCCGACGCC
Organism: Nonomuraea sp. NPDC003201; assembly: GCF_053590415.1. Taxonomy (NCBI): domain Bacteria; kingdom Bacillati; phylum Actinomycetota; class Actinomycetes; order Streptosporangiales; family Streptosporangiaceae; genus Nonomuraea; species Nonomuraea sp. NPDC003201. The sequence goes on along the minus strand of NZ_JBSFTC010000229.1, from coordinate 3,545 downwards.
GTCCTGGTGGCCTCGCACGGTGTCGGCGAGGAGCCGATCCTGCGTGACGCGCTGGCCAAGGGCGTGCCGTACATCGGGCTGATCGCCAGCCGCAGGCGCGGTACGGCGGTGCTGGCGCGCGTGGAGGGAGGCGAGCGCGTACGGGTTCCGGCGGGTCTGGACATAGGTGCCAGAACGCCCGGTGAAGTGGCCGTTTCCGTGTACGCCGAGATCATCAGCCTGCGTTAACGGGCGGCAGCCGGGTACGCCAAGGACAGGACAACCGCAGCCCCCGGGAAGCCCCTTTCGCTCTCCGGAGAGCGAAAGGACATCAATGCCGACGGAACTGGTCCGCCAAGTGCAGAGGATGGCGGACGACCGCCCCGTGGCCCAGCCGGGCAGCCTGGAGCGGGGCATCGACATCCTGCTGGCGCTCAGCGCCGCCTCCCACCCGCTCAGCCTCTCGCAGCTGTGCCGCAGCACGGGCCTGCCCAAGTCGACCGCCCACCGCCTCCTGGGCGTGCTGTGCTCGCGCGAGCTGGCCCGGCGGGTGGGCAACGGCTACCTGCCCGGCGAGCTGCTGGAGACGATGGCCGGCATCACCCGGGCCCGCGTGCCCGGCACCCGCAAGGTCGTGCTTCCTTACCTGCTCTACCTGTACGAGGCCACCAGGCAGACGGTCAACCTGGCGGTCCCCTCCGGTTTGGAGGCCCGTTACGTCGAGCGCCTCTACGGCCACAACCGCGTCGACTCCCGCTCCGACGGCATGGACCGCGCGCCGCTCCACTGCACGGCGACCGGCAAGGCGCTGCTGGCCTTCGACCCGAGGCTGCGCCAGGAGCTGCTGGCGCGCGGCTCGTTCGAGCGGATGACGCGCCGCACCATCACCACGCTGGCCGGGCTCGAACGCGAGCTGGCCCAGGTCCGCCGGCACGGCGTGGCGTACTCGCAGGAGGAGTTCACCGAGGGCGTGGCGTGCGTGGCGGCGCCGGTGTTCGGCCCGGGCGGCCGGATCTGCATGTCCCTCGGCGTGGCCGCCCCCGTGGGCGCGGTGCCGCTCGCCAAGCTCGGCATCTCCGTGCGCGGCGCCGCCCAGGCCATCTCGGCGGCCCTCCTCGGCGCGTAGGCGTTCCGGCCATCGGAACATCTTCGCGGCCTCCGCCCGGAAGTGTTCCGGTGGCCGAGACCCCTGATTGCGAACGCGGCGCCACGGGAGATCACATCGGCATATGGACTTCCTTCCTGCTCCGGCCACCCAGGAGGCGCCCGCGGGCCGAAAGGTCAGTGCCCGCATGGCCACGGACCCGCGGGCGCCGGTCGGAGCACGGAAGGCCGCGCGTGCCTAGGGACCTCCCCCGGGCCACCGTGCTGGAGAGCCTGCGCCTGGCCGCCACGATCGTCCCGCCGGGCTTGCCGCATCTGACGCGCGGGCGCGACCCGCTGCGCTCCCGCGCGCTGCTGGCCGAGCTCGAGGCCAGATACGGCGGCCGCCCCGTCCTCGTGCGCGGCCTGCGCGGCCCCGCGCTGCTGATCATCTCCAAGCGGGACGCCCTGCGCGTGCTGTCGGAGGAGGGCGAATTCGCGCAGGGCGTCGAGCAACGCCCCTTCGGCCTGCCGACGGACGTGCTGCGCCCGACGTTCATCGACATCGCCAGGGAGGAGGCCGGGGAGCTCACCTCCGGCGTGGTCGACCACGACCGGCTGAACGCCCGGTGGCAGCGGGTGGCCAGGCGCTGCGTCTACGGCGACGGCGCGGCCGACGACGTGGAGCTCACCCGCCTGCTGACGGACCTCACGCGGGCCGGCAGGTGGCGCGACAGGCGGCGCCAGGACCTGCTCTCGGGCCGGTACGACGCCCGCATCCTCGACCACCTGCGCCGCGCCGAACCCGGCAGCCTGGCCGGCCTGATCGCGGAGAGGCCGGGGGTGGGCCGCTCGCGCGGGCTCATGCAGGCGGCGTTCTGGCTGATGGGCCTCGGCGTGATGTCGGCGGGGCTGATGCAGACCCTGGCGCTGCTGGCCGCCCACCCGGCCCAGCGCAAGTCGGCCCGCCGCGACGCCGACTACCTGCGGGCCTGCCTGCGCGAAGGGCTGCGCCTGTGGCCGCCGGTGCCGGCGCTGACGCGGGTCACCGCCACCGGGACCGACTGGTACGGCACCACCCTGCCCGCCGGCACCACCGTGCTCGTGCCGATCGCCGCGCACCAGCGCGGCTCGCGCCTGCCGTACGCGAACACCTTCGCCCCCGAGATCTGGCTGGACGGCACCGCGGCGAACGAGTGGTGGGCCAGACCGGGCTGCGACGGCGTGCACCTCACGCTCGCGGTCGGGACCGCCTTCCTGGCCGGCATCGTCCGCGCCGCCCGCCCCAAGCCGGTCGGGCGGCTGCTGTCCCCGCACCGCCCGCTCCCCCACACCCTCAACCTCTCGCGCCTGCGGGTGACGATGCGTCCCTTGCGCATCCACGGCGCTCCCTCTCCTGCTCAGAACTAGTCGCCACCGGGCAGGCACTTCCTCCGTTAGAGTCTTGGGTACAAAATGACGTGCCGGGCGGAGGAACGGTTCGGATTGAGACGGGATGACGACGGCGAGAGGACGGCTACGTTGGGGCGCTCCGCAGGCACTCCGCTGGAGCCGGAAGATCCGCCGGCGATCGGCCCCTATGAGCTGGTCAGCCGTCTCGGCTCCGGTGGCATGGGCGTGGTCTACCTCGCCAAGGCGGCCGACGGGCAGCGGGTGGCGCTCAAGGCGATCCGGCGCGACTACACGGCCGACCCGGTCTACCGGGCGCGTTTCCACGAAGAGGTGTCCAACGCGCGCAAGGTGGCCTCGTTCTGCACGGCGCGCGTGCTCGACCACGGCGAGGACCGCGGCGTCCTCTACCTCGTCACCGAGTACATCGACGGCATCTCGCTAGAGGACCACCTGATCGAGCACGGCGCGCTGTCGCCGTCGGTGCTGCACTCCGCGGCCGTCGGCGTGGCCGCCGCGCTGACCGCGATCCACGCGGCCGGGCTGGTGCACCGCGACCTCAAGCCGGCCAACGTGATGCTGACGCTGGCCGGGCCCCGGGTGATCGACTTCGGGCTGGCGCGCTCGACGCACGTCAGCTCCCGGCACACGAACGCCGGCATGGTGATGGGCACGCCCGGATGGATCGCTCCCGAGCAGGTCTTCGAGGGGCGCACCAGCCCGGCGGGCGACGTGTTCGCCTGGGGGTCGCTGATCGCCTACGCGGGGCTGGGCGGGCATCCGTTCGGCGAGGGTGACGCGTACGTGATGGCGGCCCGGGCCCGCAGCGCGCCGCCCGACCTGCGGGGGCTGCCCGCGCCCCTGGACCGGCTGGTGGCCGCGGCCATCCACCCCGACCCGGCGCGCCGGCCCGCGGCCAAGCAGCTGCTGCTGGAGCTGGTGGGGGCGGCCGACGAGCCCGCTGCGCAGCTCGCCGCCACCAAGCACCTGACCAACTCGTGGAACCCGTCGGACTTCCCGATGATGCCGCCCCCGATGCCGCCCGACCGTACGGGCGCGGTGCCGGGCGCGGGTCGCCCGCCCCGCCGGCACGC
>NZ_JBSFTC010000228.1:0-19520 GCF_053590415.1 Nonomuraea sp. NPDC003201 | reverse complement strand
GGCCGAGGCCGCGCGCTGCTCGGCCGTTCGGGCGTGTTGCTCGGCGGCAGCGGCCTGCTGCTCGGCTGCGGTCGCAGCCGAGCGCTCGTCCTCGAGCTGCTCCTCCAGGTCGGCGACCCGGGCCAGCAGCTCGCTCTCGATGCGCTGCAGGAGCGCGACCTCGGTGGCCAGCTGGGCGCTGACCGTTTCGGTGTAGGCGTGCAGGGCGGGGCGGTGCTCGGCCACCGTGGCGGCGAAGGTGGCCTGCAGTTGCTGGCGGCGTTGGTCGGAGGAGCGCTTGCGCGCGTTGCTGGCGGCGTTGGTGCAGCGCCGGGAGCAGTGCTTGGGCTTGCGGCCGACGCCGGCGTACTCCAGTAGCCGGGGCAGTCCGTCGGGTGTGGCCCACAGCTCGGCGCAGGCCGGATTTCCGCAGCGCAGCTCGCCGCCGGGCGCCGTTCCCGGCGCGGCCGGTCCGGCCTCGTCCTCGATCATGCCAGCCAGCCTACATCAAGATCAAATTATTTAGCGTTAGAACAACGCGGAACATTTAGCGTTACGCGTTGCATGCTTAGAGCTTTTCACGGATTGTTGCTTCTGTGAAGCGTGCAGCAGAAGGGGAAAGAGGGGAGGATGATGGTGCCCCCGCAGTCCCGGCCCCGTTTCAAGAAGATCACGTCGGGCGCCGCCGCGGTGGGTCTTTCCGCGCCGCTCGATCCCTGGCCCGCGGAGGAGATCGTCACTCCGCGTCCGGTCGGTCGCCGGCACCGCATCGCGGGCAGCCGGGCCATTTCCGGGGGCCTCATCGAGCGGCGGCGCGCAACACCACCTACCCGCAGCCGCTACGCCGCCGACGGGGGCCCGGCAAGCCCTTCCGTCGCACCCGCAAGGGCGACCGCACCGTATTCACCCGGGTTCACCCGTTGAGGAGAGCGGCTTCCCGACCCCGGCAGACCCTGGAGCGGCCCGATGCGCACCAACTACTACGCGATCACGCCTCAAACGCCCGAAGGCGACGAAGGGCTGCATATCGGCAAGCACGTGGGAGGCAGAGAGTTCTTGTTCCGAGCACACCGTGACCTCGGGCTCGTCACAGTGGAGACGTGGACCGCGTTCTTGTCGCGGCCCGGTGTGCGGATCGTCGCCGAACATGGTCGGGACGAGACGATTGAGGAGTTCATGCCCGAAGCCACGAAGCGCCCAGCGGACGCGACGGCGGCCGGTGAACGACGACTGTGGCCACGCAGCCAAGCTCCGATCAAGCCGGCTCGTAGATTCCGCGCGGCCGCGGTGCCTGCAAGACGCCCTCCGCGCCAGCCGTTGGCGGGAGTAGATTGTTGACGAGCGATCGGGACAAGGTGAGCCGACATGGCACATCGAGTTCGAGGGGTGTCGGAGCAGAGAAGCGGAGACCGACATGGAATCCGTTGATCTGCCACTCGACATCCGTCCCTGTGCACGCGGTGGTCGCCCCAAGAGCTAGGTGCCCTACACGGGGCGTGGTTTCCCAGACCGTGCCTCGCCCAAGGGCTGGGCTGTTGCAGTGCGAACTCGTCCCACAAGCCGTGGGGCGGGGTTCCCCCGACTACACGCGTTCGTGCCTGCCATCGGAAAGGACGGGGTCGATGTCCCTAGCCCTTCGTAAGGACAGCTAGCACAAGGTGTGGGCTGCGATCGGTGAAACGGTCAGCAGCCTCTATGTCTGGCTCCTGCCGATCGCTCTACCAGTCGTGGCGTTTCTGGGAGTCCTTCGCCTTATGGCCAAGGGCGACGCACACAAGGTGGAGTCGCTGAAGTGGAGGACCAGATTCCTTGGTGAGCTTGAGCTGACCTTCCGCGAATCGGACTCCTCCGACATGGGGGACAGCAGTGGCGATGCCTTATCGGGCAACGTACCTGCATGGAAGAGATGGTGGCGTCGCCTACATAGGCGGGAGTGACCACTCCTCCGAGGCATGAGCTCTCGAACCTTCCGCGGCCCCGGCCATCCATCATGGCCGGGGCCTGCTGCTTTCAGGGTGCCCCAGCCGTCGAACCCCTCCAGCCGCCAGACGCGGCGGGCCACGTCCACCGACAGTGTCGGCACGCCCTCTCCCCCTGCTCGGATTGGGCCTGGACCCGGTAGTGCCACACGTCCACCGGCGCCTCGTACGGCAGCTCCTCGCTCCACCACTCCCGCGACGTCACTCAGGAATCCAGCACCGCGCCCACCGCGTACGTGCCCGGACGCCGGCCCCGCCGCGCCCACGTGAACTCGGACGGGTCGGCCGAGAGGGAACACCGGGGTCGTCGGCCGGTTCGGTGACGACGTCGACCACAGCCGGAACCTCTCCCACCCGGCCCAATGTAGGGTGACTAATAACCCTTGAGTTCCGCTGGGCTTCCTTCGCCTCTCTAGCCCTAGGACCTGGGCGTTTCTGCTGGTGCTCCGGCTTCTGTCGGGAACTGGTTGGCGATCTCCAGCGCGGTGAGGGGGCCTGGCTGGCGCTATAGCTGTGTGATCAGGCGTTCGGGGGCCCAGATCCCTCACACTCCTGCTCGCGCAGCGAGCGCGTCGAGCGCTACCGCAACGTCTCTGCGAAAGTAGACAGCCGCTGTTGCAGGTGGCCGTGGAAGGCCTTCCCGTCCGGGCAGACGGCAGCAGCGGTCGGGGAGAGCCGGCCATGGGTGCGCCGCTGCCCGTACGAGGGTGAAGTCGAGATCCGGTGGGTAGTGCTCGAGCCCGGCCGAGTAGGCCGTGCCGAGTCCGGAACGCGAGGACTACCTGCGGACGCAGATCGCGCACCGATTAGGATTCCGCGCCGTGCCCGTCTGTACGTGTGAGATGGACTCACGAGAGGCTGGCACGATGCGGAAACTGATCTTCGGCATGAACCTGAGCCTGGACGGCTACATCGCCGCGCCCGGCGACGACCTCGGCTGGAGCGTACCGAGCGACGAGCTGTTCCAGTGGTGGTCCGACCGGGTGGACGCGACGGGCCTGGCGCTGTACGGGCGCAAACTGTGGGAGACGATGAGCCCCCACTGGCCGACCGCCGACCAGCAGCCCGGCGCCACGCCGGCGGAGATCGAGTACGCCCGCCGCTGGCGGGACATGCCGAAGGTGGTGTTCTCCTCGACGACCAGCACGGTCGACTGGAACACCAGTCTGGTCACCGGCGACGCGGTCGCCGAGATCACCCGGCTCAAGGCCGAGGACGGCGGCCCGATGGACATCGGCGGCGCCACACTTGCCGCGGCGGCCATGCGGGCCGGGCTGATCGACGAGTACGTGCTGGTCACCCACCCGGTCCTGGTGGGCGGCGGCACGCCGTTCTTCACGGCCCTGGACAGCTGGGTGAACCTGAACCTGGTGGAGACGCGGACGTTTCCCGGCGGCGTGGTGCTGACCCGATACGAGACGAGGCGATGAGCACGGGCCAGATGCTCGGCTCGTGAGGCCAGGTCCTGGGCTCGTGAGGCCAGGTCGAAATCCTTTCTGGCGTGCTCACCGTGACCCTCGGCCTTGAGGGAACCTTCCCCGGGCCCTTCCTCGCGTTCCGAGTGAGCTGTTGACCGACGTGCTGGAGATGAGGGCGACGGCGTCGTTGATCGGGACGATGTTCTTCGGGCATGAAGATGCTCCGCCGGCAACGCCGGCGGGGCGGTGGTGTTCGCGTTGTCGCGTTGGTGTTCAGCTGGTCGGGGTGCTCATTCCGCCGTGACTTCGGTGACGGCGGCCCGTGCGCTGGACTCGTCGACGATGGGGCTTTTGTCTGATGACAGTGTCGGGGGCAGGCCCAGCCATGGTTTGTCGGTGGCGTCGAATCCGGTGAGCTCGGCGATCTTCCCGTCGACGATGTGCAGGACCGCGATGGTAAATAGCCGGTACTCCGGGTCGTCGGGGGTGCGGAGGTACAGCACGGCGGCAGGCATGCGGTTGACCGTCGTGGTGATACAGCGCCAGTCGTCGCGGCCGCGCTGGAAGAGCCCACCGGAGACCCAGCCGTCCACCGCGTCCTTGGCCGTGATGACCGAGGTTCCCGGCTCGGGCAGCATCGCGAAGCGCAGGTCGTCGCGCAGCAGGGACATCAGCCCGTCCAGGTCGTTGCGCTCATGGGCGTCGATATACGACTTCACCACGCCGCGCTCGTCATTCGACAGCTCGTGGGTGGCGGGGCTCCGCCAGTCGAGGCGGCGGTCGGGCAGCTGCTCGCGCATCGTCACACGCGCCCGCTGCAGTGCGCTGGTCACCGATGCGACGGTCAGCTCGAGGGCGTCGGCGGCCTTCGACGCCGGCCAGCCGAGGACGTCGCGCAGGATGAACACCGCCCGCTGCCGCGGCGGCAGGTGCTGGACGGCGACGATGAACGCCAGCTCGATCGTTTCCCGCGCCACCACCGATTCCTGCGGGTCCTCGGGGAGCATCCGGTCGGGGTAGGGCTGCAGGTACAGCACCTCGGAGCCGGGGTCCGGCAGCCCGGACGGTACGGGGGTGCGGTCGTTGCGCTTGTCCAGGAAGTCGAGGCAGGCGTTCGTCGCGATTCGGTACAGCCAGGTCCGCAGGGCCGCGTGGCCCTTGAACGACTCCCGCTTGTTCCACGCTCGCAGGAACGTCTCCTGCGTCAGGTCCTGGGCATCCTCGTAGTTCGCGAGCATCCGGTAGCAGTGCACCTGCAGCTCACGCCGGTGGCGCTCCGTGATGAGTGCGAACCGAGCCGTGTCGCCTGAGCGGACCGCCGCGAGGAACGTGGCTTCGTCGGCGCCCAGCGGTCTGGTGTCGGTCATGGGCATCAATCCTTCCACCGGTGCGAGGGCTAACAGAACTGACGACGTGGCGGAGGATTTCTGATCGGTGAAGCCGCTGACACCGGGCCGTTCGCCAGGCCGGATGGGTCGGGGTCGATCCAGGGAACGTGCTCCGGGTCGGGCACACCCCCGATGTCGAGGTGGGGCCGGCACGGCTAAGCGTTGTTTCTCGGCGCCTGCTACTTAGGGGCCGCATCGGCGCGCCTCCGACCGCGATGCCAAACCAGACGCCGCCTCGGCGAGGTCAGTCACCCGCGCGGCCTCGCCGAGGTCGGGACAGGACGCTTAACCGACGGTTCAGACCAGCGGCGGCGCGGTCACAGCGTCGCGCTGATCTTGGAGTTGCTTCATGTCGGTGGCATCCGACCGGCGGAGAACAAAGATCTTCGCCAGCGCGATGAGGCTGGGGCCGGTGAGGAGCGCTGCCGGCCACAGCTGTCCGTTGACGCCGACGACACCCCGTGCGGGCCGTGCACCTTTCCCGCGTGTTATCTGACAAACCAGGGAAGCGGGTCAGATGGCGACAGACCGGCACCTCACCGCCGTGCCCGACCGTGACAACGCGGAGACGCCGGGAGGGGTGCCGACCGCCGAGGCGCTCGCCTCGTTCCTGCGCCACCTCGCCGGCCGACGCGGCCGGTCCGGCCGAATCACCTCGCCGGAGACCGTGCGCGCCTACACCTCGGCCCTGCCGACCGCGTTCACCGGGATCGTGCACCTCGGCGAGCTCGCCAGCGTCGGCCGAGACCAGCTGCACACCAACATCCGCACCGCCCGGATGCTCGGCCAGCTCCTCGGCCGCCGCACCCGCGGGCCGATCTTCCTGTCCGCGCGCATCGCCCCTGACGACGGCACCGCGCCCGTACGTGACGTCGACCCGGCCGGCCGCCGCCGACGCATGACCTACCGCACCGCCGAACGCCACCTCGGCGCCGCCACCGACGGCTGGAATCTGCACGACCTGCGCCACTCCCGACTCACCCACGCCGGCGAGGACGGCGCCACCGAAGCCGACCTGATGAACCTCTCCGTCCACGAAGACCGCCGCACCCTCCAGCGCTACCTCAAGCCCAGCAAGGAAGGCGCCCAGCGCCGACTCGACGGTATCGAGGCCCAGCGCGGTACCTGGACACCCAGCGCCGACGAACTCGCAGACCGCATGACCACCCGGTGATCGTGCCGCCTGCCCGGTCGGATCATCGCTGGTCAGCGCCATATCCGCCCGATTTTCGGCGAGTACTACGGGGACCCCAGGTCACGCACTCCGATCGTTCCCGGTGAACAGCCTGTCCAGATACAGGTCGATCGCGGCAAGCGCGTCCCGGGGCCTGATCACGTCCAGTTCGATCAGGGGGGCGAAGCCGGTGAGGGCGAGGAGCAGGTTGGTCTCGGTCGCCGGGTCGCGGTGGGAGTCGATGTGCCCCTCGGCGATCGCCTGGCGGACCAACTGCTCGACGAGGGCCCGTCCTTGGACCAGGCCGTGGCGTGCCTGCTCGTGGACGGCCTCATCGTGCAGTGCCTCCAGGACGTAGGCGGCGTTCATCCGGCTGGTCGCGCGGGCGTCGGCATGCAGGGGGAGCATTTCCGCGAGCGTCAGTCGCAGCACGTCACGGGGGTGCGGACGGTCACCGAGCTTCTCGAGGCCCTGGCCGACGCGCAGCGAGGTCTGCTCTGACGCGAAGTCCATGGCAAAGGAGAGCATGGCGGCCCGGGAGGCGAAATAGTGCTGAAGTTGCCCGAGGGAGATGCCCGCCTCCTGCGCCACCACGCGCATCGTCAGCTGCGTGACGCCGCGCTGCTCCACCACCCGCCACAGTGCGCGGGCGATCGCTTCGCGGCGTCCGCGGTGATCCACCTGTTTCGGCATCGTCGGCCTCTCCCCTCGTACCCCGGAGCCGTTCCCATACAGTTGACATAATACACTTGACCTATAACCCTGAGAGGGTCCACTCGAGGAAGGAACCGTCATGCCCGACCAGCCAAGAGTGCGGACCACGGAGGGCGTGGTGCAGGGGCTCCGGCGCCAGGGGCACGCGGTGTTCCGCGGCATCCCCTACGCCCAGCCCCCGGTCGGAGCGCTCCGCTTCGCCGCGCCCGCACCGCCGCACCGCTGGGAGGGGACGAGGCAGGCGGTCGAGTTCGGCCCCGTGGTGCCGCTGTCCCTGCCGATCGACGTGCCCCCGCAGGGCACCGACTGGCTGACGCTCAACGTCGGCACTCCGGATCCCGGCGCGGCGGGACTGCCGGTGCTGGTGTGGATCCCCGTGGGCGGCTACCTCTCGGCGGCGTCGAGTGACCCGATGTTCGACCCGGCAGCGCTGGCCGAGGCGGGAGTCGTCGTGGTGAGCATCAACTGCCGCGTGGGCGCGGAGGGTTTCGCGTTCCTCGACGACGTGCCGCCCAACCGCGGATTCCTCGACCAGATCGCGGCGCTGGAGTGGGTGCAGCGCAACATCGCCGCCTTCGGAGGCGACCCCGGCCGGGTCACCGTGGGCGGGGTGTCCGCCGGGGCGGGGTCGGTCGCCGCCCTGCTGACGATGAAGCCTGCGCGCGGCCTGTTCCGGCGGGCCATCGCCCATTCGGTGCCGGGGCTGCACAGCACCCCGGCGCTGGCGCGGCAGGTCACCGCCGCGTTCGCGGACCGGCTCGGCGCGGCGGCCCCCACCGCCGCGGCCTTGCGCGACATCGACCCCTGGCACCTGGCCGCAGAGCTCACCTCGTTCAACGCCGGCCTCCATGCGCACCGGGAGAGCTGGGGACGGCTCACGGAGACCGGCACCGCCCTGTGCCCTGTCGTCGACGGCGAGGTCCTCCCCGAAACGCCCTGGCCCGCGCTGACCGGCGCGCGCGCGAGCGGGACCGAGCTGTTCGTCGGCCACACCCGGGACGAGTTCCGGCTGTTCAGCGTCATGAGCGGACGGCAGGGCACCTTCACCGAGCACGATGCCCGTGCTGCTTTGGAACTGCTCGCCCCGCAGCCGCACGGCGCGGAGGCGTACCGTGCCGCGTTTCCGCAGGCCGGCCCGGAGGAGCTGGTGGAGACGGTGTACTCCGACGCCCTGTTCCGCATGCCGTCACAGAAGCTGGCCGAGGCGAACGCCGCAGCCGGCGGCACCTCATACCTGTTCGAACTGCGCTGGACCGCCCCGGCCCTCGGCGGCGCCCTGGGCGCCTGCCACAGCCTCGACGTCCCCTTGGCGTTCGGCACGCTGGACAGCCCCGTCGCTGCCCAGCTCATCGGCGACGAGCCCACCCCCGAGGCCGTCGCACTCTCCCACGAACTCAAGGAGGCATGGATCCGCTTCGTCACCACCGGCGATGCGGGATGGGCCGCCTACCGGCCCGACCAGCGGCTCACCCGCGTTCTGGACGCCGAGTCGCAGACTCTGCCCTACCCCGAACAGGCCTCCTGCCGGATCTGGGAAGGCCACCCTCCCGCCCCCTTCGATCTCTCGTAGGGTGGCGACAATCGGGGGCGAGGAACGCAGGGACAGCGCGCGAGCAGACCTTCCAGTCGCCAACCCGCGTGAAATCTCCTCCCGCTCGGCCGCCGAAAGGTGCACCTTGGCGCGTCGCTGGGGCCGATGGCGGACGCCGCATGCTCGGCGCCCTCGTTGTCTACCAGGCCGCGTACCCGTGGCGGCTGTCGGCGGCGCTCTTGGTGTGCGGGGCCGGGAACGGCATGGTCACCGTCCCGTTCTTCGCCGTCGCCCTCGCGCGCCTCCGTCCTCATCGGGTCGGGTGGGCCGCCGGCCTGCTAAACGTCGTCCAGCAGTTCGGCGCCACGCTGGGATCGCTGTCCTCGGCAGCGTCTTCGTGCACGGCCTGGGCGGCGGCCCGGACGCGAACGCCGAGGCGGCGCTCGCGTTCGTGCTCGGCCTCGTGCTGCTCGCCGCGACAGCCGTCGCCGCGGCGTTCAGGCGGACCCCTTCGGAGCCCTCGCCGGAACAGGGGCGCGCGGCCGGGCTGTCGCGGCTTTGACCTGGTCAGGCGGTGCCGTGGGGGTTGTCGATGACGTAGCGCCATTGTCCGTCCGGGCCGCGGCGGACGACGTCGGTGGCGGTGCCGCTCATGTCGATCTCGGTGCCGTCCCGCGCGGTGCCGCGCATCGACCAGTCGACGATGAGCAGGGCGATGTCGCCGGACACGTACACGTGCTTCGGGCGGGCCTCGATCGGGAGCCCGAAGCTCTGCAGGTGCCGGTTGGCGGCGAGCCGGGCGGGGCCGGTGACGGGGTGGCCGGGGACCGGGACGAGGACGGCGTCGTCCTCATATATGTGGACGAGGGCCTGGGGATCAGCGGAGTTCATCGCCGCGACGAAGCGGGCGGCGGGGCTGTCTGCGTCGCCGGAGAGCGCCACACAAGGCTGGGATGTGTCATGACTATTCATGACAAAATGATCATATCACAGCCTGCCTTTCCCTGGTCGCCGGAAAAGGCAACGGGCCCACGAAGGCCTGGTACGGGCGTTCGCGGGGCAGGCCTGGACGTCGCGAGGTAGGCGCGGACAGGACGGCAGTCGGCGCGGCTTCGGGAGCGGGCCGCGTCGGCGGGCACCACCGCGGTGATGCCGGTGCGGTGCTTGGTCAGGCCGATGATCTCATCCAGGTGGCGGGCGCGGTCGGCGAGTTGGCTGTGCGCCTCGCGGATGCCCGGTTCCCGCTCCGCCGGCGGCTGTCCGACTGCCGCGTACGGGGCGGCCAGGTCCCTGTCGCTGTGCGCCATGGGCCATAGGTGCACACAATGCCCTCCTGGCCTCGTCGGTCAGGGCGTGTCCGGCGACGGAGGCGATGTCGCCCGCGTCGATGAAGGTCACCCGACCCTGCCCCGTCCCCCGAGCATCCGTGCCGCGCTCAGGCGCGGCGTTTCGCCGGCCCGGACGACTCGCGAAGCACCAGCTCGGTAGGCAGACGGATCGCCTCGCCCTCGCGTTGTGACCGTGCGGCGAACTGCTCGATCAAAGGCTCCACCGCGAGCCGGCCGGCGTGCGAACCGGGCCCGGCCAGGGTGGTCAACGAGGGATGGACGAAGTCGGCGGCGAAGATGTCGTCGAACCCGATCACGCTGATGTCGGCAGGGACTCGCACACCGCGCTGGGCGAGGCGTCGGATGATGCCGATCGCCAGGAGGTCGTTGTGGGCCACGACCGCCGTCGCGTCGGTGCGCAGTGCTCCGTCGGCAGCGGCCCCGCCGCCTGCGACGTTGGGGGCGTACGGACCGATCCGGTGTGCCGTCAGACCGTGCGTTTCGGCACCGGCGCTCAGTGCCGCCCAGCGCGCCGCGCCTATCCAGGAGCTGGGTGGCCCGGCGCAGTAGGTGAGGCTCTGGTGCCCGAGCGAGGCCAGGTGTTCCAGGATCTGCCGGCAGCCGGCGCCGGTGTCGAACGTCACGCTGGTCAACCCGGGCAGCTCTCGGTTGAACAGGACGATCCGGTGCAGCTTGGCGAGGTCGCGCAGGACCTCGTCGTCGAGCCGGCTGGAGGCCAGCACGAACCCGTCCACGCCGGCGGCCAGGTCGCGAATCTGGTTCTCCTCGATGCGCCGGGACTCCTCGGCGTTGACGATCACCAGAGTGACGTCGGACGCCTTCGCGCGCTGCTCCGCGCCGCGGATCAGTTCGAAGAAGTGGGGATTGGTGATGTCGGAGAGCACCATGGCGATGGTGCGGTGGCGTAGACCCGCAAGAGCGCGGTTCTGCGGTCTGTGCTGGTAGCCGAGCTGCGCGGCGGCGGCGACTATCCGCTGTCGCGTCGCTTCGTTGACCCGGCCGGGCTTGTTGAACGCCCGGGAGACCGTCGACGCGGCCACGCCCGCAGCTTGCGCGACGTCGAAGATGGTGGGCTCCACGAACGCATCTAGCCACGAGAGTGGAAATTTTGGCAACACCTTGCAGAAGTTGTCGCAAGGTACCTACGTTGCGATCATGCCGGCCACTCGATGACGTCTCGGACGAGAGGAGCGCGGAGTGTCGCAGCCCGGGCAAAGAGGTCGAGGTGTGCAGCACGACGAGCGCGATATCTCGGGTCGGGCCAGGCGGTGGTACGCGGCTGTGACGGCCGGCGCTCTGCTGGCCGCGTCGCTGACGTGGGTCGGGGTGGCGCCGGCGCAGGCGGCATCGACCGACTTCACCATCTTCAACGGCCGTACGACCGCTCCGATCCTGATCGACCCGTCCTATGGCGGCGATCACGCCGATCGGGACTACAAGCAGGTGCGCCGCGCGGTTCAAGACCTGCGTCAGGACGTCGCCATGGTGACCGGGGCGATCGATCCCGGTGAGGTGCAGAGCATGTTCGCCGACGATGAGCCGGCCAAGGAGGCGCGGCTGGCGAAGGCCGACCGGGGCAAGCTGCCGGCCCTGCTGACCGGGGCCGCGGGTCAGAAGACCGCGATCATCGTCGGCCAGATCGGTCAGAGCCGGCTGATCGACGGGATCGTCGGAGCCGGCAAGTTCGACGAGGCCGCCGGGATCAAGGGCAGGTGGGAGGCGTACGCGGCCAAGACCATCAAGAACCCGGTCCCCGGGGTCGACAACGCGCTGGTGATCGCGGGCAGCGACGCCCGCGGGACGATCTACGGGATCTACTCGATCTCCGAGGAGATCGGCGTCTCGCCGTGGTACTGGTACAGCGACGTACCGGTCAAAAGGCGCGACGACATCAAGGTCTCAGGCAAGGCCCGGGTCGACGACGGGCCGGACGTCAAGTACCGCGGGATCTTCGTCAACGACGAAGAACGCACCGTCGCGTGGGCGAAGAAGAAGTTCCCCATCGCCAACGGCACGCCTGACGTCAACTACTACCGGCACGTCTATGAGCTGATGCTGCGGCTCGGGCTGAACACGCTCTGGCCGGCGATGCACCTGGCCTCGACGGCGTTCAACGCGGTCACCGACACCGGGACGTACGACCAGGGGACCCCGATCAACGCCCGCGAGGCGGCAGCGTACGGCGTGGTCGCATCCTCCTCCCACGCGGAGCTGATGCTGCGCAACAACGAGGGCGAGTGGCGGCAGTGGTACGCCCGCAACAAGGACGCGCTCGACATCAAGGGCCCGGACGCCGTGGCTGCCTTCGACTATTCGATCAACAAGCCCGCGATCCTGGAGTACTGGCGCCAGCGGGTGGTCGCCAACGCCGCCTTCGAGAACATCCTCGCCCTGGGTATCCGCGGTGTGCACGACAGCGATCCGGTGTTCACGCCCGGCAACCCGTACGGGTTCAAGGACAAGATCGAGATGCTGGCCGACGTCATCCGCGAGCAGCGCAAGCTGATCGCCGCGGTCTACGGCAGCGTCGACGCCGTGCCGCAGGTGTTCATCCCCTACAAGGAGATGAACGATCTCTACAACGCCGGGCTGAAGGACCACATCCCCGGCGACGTGACCCTGATGTGGGCCGAGGACAACCAGGGCTATCTGCGCCAGGTGCCAACGCGGACCGAAGCCGCCCGTTCCGGTGGGAACGGCGTTTACTACCACATCTCCTACTGGGGCGAGCCGAAGAGCTACCTGTGGCTGAACTCGACGCCGATGTCCTTGATGGTGCAGCAGCTGCGTCGGGCGTGGAGTTCCGGTGCGGGGCGCTACTGGATCCTCAACGTCGGGGACATCAAGCCCGGCGAGATCAAGCTCGACCTGTTCGCCAAGCTCGCGTGGGATGTCAAGGGCTATGACGACACGAACGTCGGGAGCAGGTTCCTCACCGAGCACGTGCAGCGGGACTTCCGGCTGAAGGGCGCCAACGCCGCCGTGGTCGCCGACGCGCTGGAAAGGTTCGATGCGCTCGAGAACACCAAGCGCGCCGAGTTCTGGGGGGAGATCAACTCGTCCAACGCGAACTCGGGAAGGATCCACAACGGTCAGGTCTTCCCGTTCAGCGCCACCTCGGACGGGGACGAGCTCCAGCGCTACATCAACGAGTCCGGCAAGCTGGTGGCGATTCTCGAGGATGTTTCCGCGAAGCTCGACCCGCGCTATCGCTCCGCGTTCCATCAACAGGTGCTCCATCGGATCCGGTCCTACCGCAACATGGCGGAGCAGATCGGCTACTACTGGAAGAACCAGCTCGCTGCCGCCCAAGGCCGCTACGCCAGCGCGGGAAGCTACGAACTGCTCTCGAAGCAGGCCCGTGAGCGCATCCTCACCGACGAGGACCACTGGAACACCATCAGCGGTGGCAAGTGGGACCACGCCATCGGCCACAGCCATCCCGAAGGCTTCCCGAACGAGGGCGCCGTCATGCTCACCAACGACCGGTATGCCCGGGTCGCCACACCGGCCGATGCGGTGGGCGCCGCCGCCGAGGGGAGCAAGGAGCCTGGCCGCGGCACGCTGAGGTTCAACTCGGCCGCGCCCGACGACAAGCGGTTCTTCGACGTGTTCTCCCGGGGCGACGTAGCCGACCCGCAGGAGTGGGTCGCCGAGGCGGACGCTCCGTGGATCGCCCTTTCCCGGCGCTCGGGCACGACCGCGACAGAGCAACGCGTCACGGTGACGGTCGCCAGGAACCACCCGGCCGCGACGGGGACGATCAAAGTCTTCAACGCCG
This sequence comes from Nonomuraea sp. NPDC003201, assembly GCF_053590415.1. Taxonomy (NCBI): domain Bacteria; kingdom Bacillati; phylum Actinomycetota; class Actinomycetes; order Streptosporangiales; family Streptosporangiaceae; genus Nonomuraea; species Nonomuraea sp. NPDC003201. The sequence continues at coordinate 6,207 of NZ_JBSFTC010000228.1, read as the reverse complement.
TCGACGGCGCCAAGACCGGCGACCCGGTCGCGACGTTCACGGTCGACGCGGAGCGGGCAGCCGTGGATCTGCGCCGGGTCGCCGAGCCGGCGCACCTGGAGGCCAACGGATACGTGGCCATCGAGGCCGAGCACTTCTCCGAGAACGTGCGCGGCGCCGACGGGAGCCGGTGGTCCCCCCTTGAGGGCGTGGGGCAGCGCGGGGCGTCGATGGGCAGCTTCCCGGAGATCGCGCCCCGGGTCGACTCCGGCTTCGAGACGACCGCCCGCCTGAGATACCGGGTCTACTTCACTTCCACCGGGAGGTTCACCGGGACCTTCTACCGGATTCCGACGCTGAACGAAGGCACAGAGGACGGCGGCACGCCGCGAACCGCGCGCACGGCGATCGGACTCGACGACCAGGCCCCCAGCCTGCTGCGCGGCAACTCCGTCGCCGGTACGAGCACCAGCCCCTGGGGATTCAACGTCATGCACGGAATCGAACCCCTGAACTTCACCGTCGAGGTGACCACGCCGGGATGGCACGACCTCGTGGTCTACCGCTCGGACGCGGCGATCCTCTTCGACCGGATCATCATCGAGACCCGCGCCGGCTCGGTCGGTGACGGCCTCGTCGGCCCGCCCGAGAGCCCGAACAACATCGCCGCACCTCAGAGGGCCACCGTGGCGCCTCGTCCTGACACGATGCCGGAGCTGCGCCGGCTGCCCGCGATCCGGACGTCGGCAGGCGAGACGAGCACGGTCGAGGGCGTGCGGGATGTGGTGTCCGCGGCCTCCGACAACGAGACCGCCGTGTCGGTCGCGGTGCAGAACGGTCAGGTGCGGGTCACCGGACACCGGGTCGGGACGGCCGAGGTCTCCGTCACCGCCGGTCGTGGCGAGGCCTGGGTGGTTCCTGTCACGGTGGGCAGGGCTGCGGGGGCGCCGGTCGGCGCCTATCTGGAGCGGGACGGTTCGGTCGTCTTCGACGCGGCCGACGCGCTGGAGAAGAGTGCCTCCGCCAACGCGGTCGACAGCAACAACGGGACACACGGCTGGGCGCTGGCCCGCAACGGTCTCCAAGCCGTCCCGCCGGCCGACGCCGGCGCGAAGGCGCAGTGGCTGGCGACCTCGGCGGCCCAGGCCGAGGCGTTGTTCGGGGCCGGCCCGACGCAGAAGGTCAACGGGAGCTCCGCGGCAGGAGCACCGCCGCGGCTCGACTTCACCGTCGACATCCGGACCGGTGGCACGTACTACCTGTTCGTCAACACGAGCAACCCGAACGCCGACGCCGACTCCTACCACGTGCTCGTCGATGGGCGGTGGAGATACCAGTCGAACAAGTCCGGGCCGGAGACCGGGTTCGAGACCTGGTACGGCAGCACGAGCGTCGCCGCGGCCGCGCTGGCGCTCGGGCCGGGTGAGCACACGATCTCGCTGGCGCCTCGTGAGGCCGGGCTGGTGCTCAACCAGATCGTGTTGACCACGGACGACACACCCGGCCTCACCGGCTTCCAGACCCCCAGCGACCGGAGAGCGAGCGCTTCATGACACTCTGACACCGAGCAGGGCGCCTCATCTCATCGCGTTGGCCCCTCTAAGCTGGAGCAGGCATTGTGTCCCCCGACTCGCAGGTGCGCCCATGCTCGACCCGGATCCACCGTACGCCGCTCTGATCTTCGACTGTGACGGCACCCTCCTCGACACGGCCGCCGCCAACGAGAGCGCTTGGAGAACGGCGCTGGGGAAGTGGGGCGTCGAGCTCGACTCCGGGTGGTATCGCGCCCGCACCGGACTACCCGCTGATGCCCTGATGACGGAGCTGACGGCGGAGACCGGACGGGAGTTCGACCACGCCGCCGTGCGCGCTGCCGCGCTCGACGCCTACAGCCGGCTCGTCGGCGTGGTGGAGCCGCACGAGCCGGTGGCGGCTGTGGCCCGGGCGCACCACGGGCGGGTGCCGTTGGCGGTGGCGTCGGGCGGCTCGCGGCGCGGAGTGGAGGAGGGGCTGCGGGCCACGGGTTTGCGTCCGCTGTTCGACGCGGTCGTCACCCGCGACGATGTCCGGTACGGCAAGCCCGCGCCGGATGTCTACATGCTCGCCGCCGAGCGGCTGGAGGTCGACCCGGCGCGCTGCGTGGCCTACGAGGACACCGATGAGGGAGCCGCCGCGGCGCTGGCTGCGGGCATGCGGGTCATCGACGTACGGCCGGCTCTCGGCCGAGCTGCGACTTCGTAACAGACCGCAGCGGTCTGGAGGGCCCGGAGGCTCGCCGGGCGGGCGTGCGAGGACCCGCGCCGCGCCCGGTGGGACACCGCGGGCGCGATGAGCACTCGGCCGGGCTTCCCAGCAGAGGTCAGGCGCGCTTCGCCTTGCGCCATGAGCGGTCGTAGAGCGTGGCGCTGTCGAGGGTCGAGGGGCCGCCTTCGTCGCCCAGCGTAGGACCGTCGACCGTTTTGCGGCTGGAGATGAACCGGTGTTTGCCGGTGGAGTCGATTCCCAGATAAATGCCGACATGGTCGAGGGCGGTGCCGTCGTCCGTGCTGGCGTCCCAGAACAGCAGGTCGCCCGGCTGCAGATCCGCGTAGGACGTGGGTTTGGCCGTTCCACCGTCGATCACGGTGACCCCCGGGGCGTTCTCATCGGCCATTTGTACGGCTCGGCGGGGGAGTGCGGTCTTGCTCAGCGTGTCGCCGATGCCCAGGGGGTATCCGCCGCGATAGCCAAGGACCATTCTCACGAAACCGGAACAGTCCAGCGATTCCAACTGGCGGGCTTCCGGGGGGTCGGTCTTGTCGTCGTAGGTCCAGGTGAGGCCGAGGTAGTCGTTGAAGTCCGAGCCCTCTTCCCGGGTGCCGTCGGGGAGTAAGGGGCCGTAGTGGGCATCGCCCGCGTAGCGCAGGCCGTCACGGACCTTGGAGGGGGCGCCGGCGAGGTACTGCGTGGCGATGTCCAGCAGATCCTCGTCGGTCCTGGCGATGTTGGCCGCCGGCCACGAGGCCGCCCATGGCGCCGAGGGTGACCACGGGCCGGGTAGCAGGCGGACCCAGGCTCGGGTCGAGACGGTCGCTTCGGTCGTTGCCTCGGCGAACTTGCGTTGCTGGCCGTAGGTGACGGCGGTTCGGGCGCCTTCGGTCAGGACAGCGCCAACCCGGCCTTGGCTGTAGTAGAGGCTCTGGCCGGATTTGCCGGGGGAGTAACCGGTGAAGGACTGCCCCGGCGAGCAGGCGGCGGCGTCGGCGAACAGGGTGGTGAAGGAGGTGAATCCTTCTTTCAAGGGACGGCGGTCCTGCCAGACCGGTGCGCCGGCGAGGGGGTCGGCATGATGCTGCCACCACATCCGGCCGGACGCGTCGAGCGCGTAGACGACTCCCGCTCCGGCGCCGGACGGACTGCGGTAATCCTGCCAGCCCTCGCCGGTCACCAGTCCCGTGCCCGGGCCGAAGGCGGTGCCGCCTGCGACCGGATCGGTGTGGTCGTACCAGCGGACGTGTCCCTTGGTGTTCACGCCGTACAGGGTGCCGTCGCGCCCGGTCATCAGGGTGGTGATCGCCGTCCAGCCCGAGCGGATGACCTTGCCGCTCCCCGGTGCCCACTGGTCCTCGCCGGTTGTCGGCGAAAGATGGCGGTACCAGTGCAGGTCGCCTGCTTTGTCGAGGGCGTAGATGACCCCGGAACCGGCCGACACGATGTCGACGAAGTCGCCCCAGCCCTGGCCGATGACCGTGCGCTCGCCGGGAGCCCAGCCGCGCTCACCGGTCGCCGGATCCAGGTGACGGTACCATTTCAGGTCCCCGTCGGCGTCGACCGCATAGATCACGCCGTTGCCGCCGGAGAACACCTTGGCCAGCGTGTTCCAGCCGTAGCCGATCTCCTTGCCGCTGTCGGCGACCCAGGAATCCTCGCCGGAGGCGCCGGCGCGGTGGCCGTACCAGCGCAGTTTTCCCCCGCCATCGATGCCGTACACCGGCACGACCGCCGAGCAGGTCAGGGCGGAGGCGGCTGCGGCAGGTGGCGGGTCGAGCGTGGACAGCAGGGAAGCTCCGACGATTGCCGCGGCCAGAACGGCCAGATGTGTACGCAGCATGTCCGCAACCTTTCGATCTCACGCCTCGACGCCGCCGGGCTGATCGTAGGAAATGATCTCACGGATGTCCCCGGGGCCAGGCTGCCGCCGACCGCGCCCGCGGGCCGGCGTGTTTCCTGCGGGCGCGTACAGGAAGCACGTAGTACTTGAAGCTCCCGCCATCGGAGTCCCTCTTGCCCTTCACGTTCTCCACGTTGTCGTCGGCCATGAGGTCGTTCTCCGACGTCAACCAGTTCAGTGCAGGGGTCGGCCGGTCACCGAGAGCGGTCGCTCCTCTTGAGGGCCGCGCACGGAGGTGGGCGGTTGCGATGGGTACTCGGGAGCGCAGTGCGTGCCGTTCGGCGGCAGCTTCAGGCTCGTCAGGTACGTCTCGATGTGGTCGCGGGCGCAGGTGCTGTTGCGGTACTGGCCGTGGCCCACGCCGTCGTACTCCAGGATCCTCACGTTGGGGATCTGCGCGGCCGTGGCGTAGTTCCAGGCCGCCGGTGTGCCGACGTCGCGGCGGGCCTTGGGCAGCAGGACCGGCGGGGCCCCCGAAATGTCCAGCCGGTGCTGAGGGTTGGTGACCTTGCCCTGCCAGCCCAGGCAGTAGACGACGTCCGACCAGAACGGCGAGAGCTTGGTGTGCGGGTAGAGCGCCTCGAGCGCCTTGCGGTACTGGTCGAGCTCCCTGAAGCTGCTGATCTGCCACTTCCAGTCGGCGCACCAGATGGCCGGGTAGGCGTAGCTGACGGTCTCCGCCTTCGGCGTGGCGAAGGTGCGGAGCGTGGCGGCCTTGCCGGCATCGAGGGCCTTCAGGGTCGTCGCGACCTCGAACCAGCTGCCCGCCGGGTCGTACATGCCGTCGAACAGGAACATGCGCAGCTGCTCGGCCGTGATCGGCTCACCGGTGGAGGGGTCCTTCAGCGTTCCCTCGGCCGCCTTGCGGTGCAGCCCGTCCCAGATCGCCGTGACGTTCTCGCCGTTGAGCGGGCAGGCCTGCGTCGCGCCGCACCACGTGACGAACGCCTTGAACGAGCCCTCGAAGTCCTCGGTGGTCGTCTGCAGGTAGCGGAAGGCGGAGGTGATGCTGTGGTCCATGTTCGAGTCGATCGCCATGGCCCGCAGGTTGCGCGGGAACAGCTCCGCGTACTGCTGGCCGACCTGGGTGCCGTACGAGATGGCGAAGAAGCTGATCTGCCGCTCGCCCAGCGCGGCGCGGATGGCGTCCACGTCACGGGCGGCGCTCGTGGTGTCCACGTGGTCGAACACCGGGCCGGTGCGCTCGCGGCAGTTCTGCGACAGCTTCGCGTTGTAGGCCAGCCAGGCCTTGTACTCGCTCTCGTCGGCGGGGTAGGTGGCCGGCATCTGCTCCACCAGGTCCCGGTCGCACTGGATCGGGTTGCTCCGGGCGACGCCCCGCGGGTCCACGCTGACCAGGTCGAAGTACTGGCGCAACGCGCTCTCGGCGGGGATGGCGTTGCGGAGGATGAACGGGTTGATCCCGGAGGCGTCGGGCCCGCCGGGGTGCACGATCAGCACGCCGATCCGCTTGGCCGGATTGAGCGCCTTGAGCCGGCCGATCGCCAGGTCAAGGGTCGGGCCCGAGGGGTTCGCGTAGTCGACCGGCACCTTGATCGTGGCGCACTCGCCGCCATGGTCGCCGCACGCCGCCCAGCTGACCGGGGCGGGGGCGGCCGGCTGGGGGTCCGGTCTGGCCGAGGCGGCCGTGGTGGTCACGGTGGCGAGCATCGCACCCGCCAGGAGAGCGCTGACTAACCCTTTTCGCATGGAATCCCTGTCCCAGATGGCTGTTGTCCTGCCGCGGCCTCATTACTTCCGGTAGTGGCTCCGGTCAGAATGGGCAACCCACAAGATACATTATTTCGGAGCGCGTGCTCTGTTATTAGAGTGGCCGGGAGAGGTTCAGATCATGGTGGCATCATCATCGTGACCGCTTGGCCTTCGACGTGCACCAGAAACGATCATCAATATAGGATCACCTGCGCGACCGCCCGCTGACGTCCGCCACGGACCATCCCACGGTGAACATGCCATGACCTCGAACGACGCCGCCGGCGAACACCACCCCGCCCACCGCCACCCCGCCCACCGCCGCCCCGACCCCGCCGAACCGCTGCGGCCCTCGGCGATCCTCC
>NZ_JBSFTC010000227.1:0-19722 GCF_053590415.1 Nonomuraea sp. NPDC003201 | reverse complement strand
AAGGTCTATTTAAACGCTTACCTGGACAAAACAGTCACCACAAACCCGGAGAACCAAAACCCCACATCGGCCAAGTGCCCCCTCGCCCGGGCGCCCGCTAGGGGGCCGCGGCAGGAGGAGGGCCCGCTGGCCCGGGTCCGGCTGTGGGACGGCAGCACCGCGTGGCTGGTGACCGGCCACGCCGAGCACCGCGCCGTACTCGGTAACCCCAAGGTCAGCGTCGAGCCCGCGCGCGGCCTCCCCCGGCTCTCCCCGGCGGAGGCCGCGACGATGGACAGCATGGCCAAGGCGGGCTCGGCGAGCCTCGGCTTCATCATGATGGACGATCCCGAGCATGCCCGCCTGCGGCGGATGGCGACCTCCGCGTTCACGGTCAAGCGGGTGGAGGCGATGCGCCCGGCCACGCAGGAGATCGCGGACGAGCTGATCGACCGGCTGCTCGCCGGCCCGAAGCCCGCCGACCTCGTCGAGGCGTTCGCGCTGCCGTTGCCCTCGCTGGTGATCTCCAACCTGCTCGGAGTCCCGTACGACGACCACGAGTTCTTCCAGGCCAACAGCAGGACCATCATCAACCGCAACTCGACCGCGGAGGAGCGCGGGCAGGCCCAGCACCGGCTGGCCGAGTACCTGGACGGGCTGATCGGCGAGAAGCTCGCCAAGCCCGGCGACGACCTGCTGTCCGGGCTGGTCGAGCGGGTCAAGGCCGGTGAGCTGTCCCGGCAGGAGGCGGCCCGCATGGGCGTGCTGATGCTGTTCGCCGGCCACGAGACCACCGCGAACATGATCACGCTGGGCACCCTGGCCCTGCTGCGGGACCCCGGCCAGCTCGCCCTCCTCCGCGAGAGCGACGACCCGAAGCTGATCGCCTCGGCGGTCGAGGAGCTGCTGCGCTACCTCACGATCACCCACGGCGGGCTGCGCAGGGTGGCGCTGGAGGACATCGAGATCGCCGGCCAGGTCATCCGGGCCGGTGAGGGCATCATCACGGTCAACGAGACCGCCAACCGCGACCCGTCCGTCTTCCCCGACCCGGACCGGCTGGACCTCCAGCGCAACCCCCGGCTGCACGTGACCTTCGGGTACGGGGTGCACCAGTGCCTGGGACAGCCGCTGGCGCGGATGGAGCTGCAGGTCGCCTACCCCGCCCTCCTGCGGCGGATCCCCACCCTGGCGCTCGCCGCCGAGCTGGAGCAGATCCCGTTCAAGCACGACGGGTTCGTCTACGGGGCCTACGAGCTGCCCGTCACCTGGTGACCGAGGAGGACATCGTGAAGATCATCATCAAACAGGACAAGTGCGTCGCGTCCGGGCAGTGCGTCCTGGCCGCCGACGACGTGTTCGACCAGCGGGACGAGGACGGGGTCGTGGTCCTGCTGAACGACGACCCGTCGCCCGAGCGGCTGGCGGACGTGCGGCAGGCCGCCCTGGTCTGCCCTGCCCTGGCCATCGCCGTCGAGGAGTGACCGAAGGCGGCCAGGGCCTGTTCGGCACCTTCGACGACCCGTTCGTGCTGACCCCCGGCGACAACGAGTGGACCGACTGCCACCGCACCGCCGCGGGGGGCTATGTGCCCACCGAGCGGCTCGACGCGGTCCGCACGTTCTTCTACCCGAAGGCCGGTCACACGCTCGGCCGCAACTCGACCGGCGTGCGGACTCAGCCGGCCGCCCGTTCGGCGTGGTGGCAGGCGGCGTAGTGGTCGCCGACCGCCTCCAGCACGGGCTCGACCTCGGCGCACCGCTCGGTCGCCTTCCAGCAGCGCGTGTGGAAGCGGCATCCGGGTGGCGGCGCGACGGGGCTCGGCGGGTCGCCCGCCAGCATGATCCGCTGCCGGCCGCGCAGCCGGGGCTTCGGCACGGGCGCCGCGGAGAGCAACGCCATCGTGTACGGGTGCGCCGGCTCCCCGTACACCCCGGCCGCGGGCCCGACCTCGGCCAGCCGCCCGAGGTACATCACGCCGACCCGGTGCGACACGTGCCGCACCACGGCCAGGTCGTGGGCGATGAACACCAGCGCCACACCGAGCGTGCGCTGCAGCTCGGCGAAGAGGTTGACCACCTGCGCCTGCACCGACATGTCCAGCGCCGACACCGGCTCGTCGCACACGATCACGTCCGGTTCGGTGGCCAGCGCGCGGGCGATGCCGATCCGCTGCCGCTGCCCGCCGGAGAACTCGTGCGGGAACCGGTTCATCCGGTCGGGGGACAGTCCCACCAGCTCCAGCAGCTCGCCGACCCGCTCCCGCATGGCGCGCGCGTCCGGGCACAGCCGGTGCACCCGCAGCGGCTCGGCGACGATGTCATGCACCGTCATGCGGGGGTTCAGGGAGGTCAGCGGGTCCTGGAAGACCATCTGGACGCGCCGCCTGATGTCGCGCGGCACGCCGCCGCGGGCGAAGAACGGCCGGCCGCGGAAGGTGACCTCGCCCTGGTCAGGGCGTTCGAGGCCGACGAGCATGCGGGCCAGCGTGGACTTGCCGCAGCCCGACTCGCCGACGATGCCCAGGGTCTCGCCGGCACGCAGCTCCAGGTCCACGCCCGCGACCGCGCGCACGGCCCCGCCCCTGGACAGCATCCCGCCGCGGTAGGTCTTGTGCAGCCCGACGGCCTGCAAGACGGGCTGGTCAGACGCGGGCTGGTCAGACGCGGGCGGCATCGAGCATCTCCTCCGAGTGGTGGCAGGCGGCGTACCGGCCGGTGCCGGTCGGCAGCAACGTCAGTTCCGGGCGCGTGGTCGAGCACACCTCGCTCGCCCGCGCGCAGCGCGGCGCGAAGGAGCACCCGGGCGGTACGCTCGCCGGGCTCGGCGGCGCCCCGGGGATGGCACGCAGCGACGCGGCGGGGCTGTCCAGGTCGGGGATGGCGGCCAGCAGCGCGTCGGTGTAGGGATGGGCCGGCAGGTCGTACAGCTCGCCGACCTCGCCGCTCTCCACGATGCGCCCGGCGTACATCACCGCCACCCGGTCGCTGACCTCGGCCGCCACCCCCAGGTCGTGGGTGATGAGCAGCACGGCGGTGCCCAGCTCGCGCCGCAGCCGGTCGATGAGCTCCAGGATCTGCGCCTGGACGGTCACGTCCAGCGCGGTCGTCGGCTCGTCGGCGATGATCAGGTCGGGTTCGAGCGCCACGGCCATGGCCACGAGGATGCGCTGGCGCATGCCGCCGGAGAACTGGTGCGGGTAGTCGTCCACGCGCGTGGCGGCGGCCGGGATGCCCACCAGGTCGAGCAGTTCGACCGCGCGGGCCCTGGCCAGCTTGCGCGAGGCGCCCCGGTGCACCCGGAACAGCTCCCCGACCTGGTCACCGACGCTGAGCACCGGATTGAGCGCCGACAGGGCGTCCTGGAAGACCAGCGTCATCGCGCTGCCGCGCAGGGCACGGCGCTGCTCGGCGGACATCGCCGTCAGGTCCCGGCCGCCGAGCCGGGCCGCCGCGGAGCGCACCCGGACGTTCGGGCCGTCGAGCAGTCCCATGACGGCCTTGGCGGTGACGGATTTGCCCGACCCCGACTCGCCCAGCAGCGCCAGTGTCTGGCCGCGTTCGATGGTCAGGTCCACGCCCCGCACCGCGGGGACCTCGCGTCCGTGGGCGGTGAAGGTGACGTGGAGGTCGCGGATCTCCAGGACGGGTGCCTCGCTCACTGCACCCCTTTCTCAGATGTGACGAAACTTGGCGTTGACTTAGCCGAACTTGCCGAAAAACAACTCTCATATTGCCTTTCACGCCCGATCCTGGCAAGCTTCCTCGAAATCGGATGAAAGGGATTGCCAGTGCTGGAAGCCGCGAAGAGCTATAAGGGTTACCGTTCCTACGAGTACCTGGAAGCGGGCGTCGACTACCGGGAATTCGACCTGGCGCCCGAGTTCGGCAGGGTTCCGGCGTACCAGGGGCCCGAGCTCTCCCCCGAGCAGACCGAGCGCGTCCGCCGCCTGCTCGTCGACAGCCTGGTCGTGTCGCTGCACGACCACCCGTCGATCTTCCCCGACGACATCGGCCAGACCGTCGACTACAACCGCACCGCCCGCCACCACACCGGCTACGCCGGCCTGGCCCGCTCCGGCATGACGGTCGTCTTCGACAACCTCATGGACGGCACCTGCTGCATCACCAGCCAGGCGGGCTGGAAGTGGAACGACGTGATCGCCGACATCGGCATGCGCCTGTCGGACCTGGCCCACCAGGACTTCCTCATCAAGGTCGAGCGCCTGGCCGACGTGCGCGAGGCGCACGCCGGCGGCCGCATGGGCCTCGTGCTCGCTCTCGAGGCGGCCACGATGATCGAGAACGAGGTCGACAGGATCGACATGCTGTACGGCTTCGGCGTCCGCCAGATGGGCATCGCCTACAGCGAGGCCAACACCCTGGGCAGCGGCCTGAAGGAGCGCGGCGACGGCGGCCTGACCCTGTTCGGTGAGAAGGCCGTGCGCCGCATGAACAAGCTCGGCATCGCCATCGACGTCTCCCACTCGGGCGACCAGACCTCGCTCGACACGATCCGCCACTCCGCCAAGCCGATCCTCATCACCCACGCGGGCGCCCGTTCGGTCTGGCCGACGAACCGGATGAAGCCGGACTCCGTCATCAAGGCGGCGGCCGAGCGCGGTGGCGTGATCGGGCTGGAGGCGGCCCCGCACACCACGCTCTCCCCCGGCCACCCCCGCCACAGCCTGGAGTCGGTCATGGACCACTTCACCTACTGCGTGGACCTCGTCGGCATCGATCACGTCGCCTTCGGCCCCGACACGCTGTTCGGCGACCACGTGGGGCTGCACGACACCTTCGCCGAGCACCTGTCGCTCAACGAGGCGCACGCGGGCACCCCGTACGAGAAGGTCGCCTACGTGGACGGCCTGGAGAACCCGGCCGAGTGCTTCTGGAACATCATCTCGTGGCTCGTCGCCCACGACTACTCCGACGACGAGATCACCAAGGTCATCGGCGGCAACGTCATGCGTGTGCTGGAAGAGGTCTGGTTCTGATGAGACGCTCCATCCTCGTCTTCGCCGCGCTGGCGATCGCGACGGCGGCCTGCGCCCCGAGCGTGCCGGGACAGTCGTCGTCGTCCCAGAGCGCGCCGCCGGCCAACGCCGACCGGCTGACCATCGGCACGACCGCCGACGTGGTCAACTACAACCCCCTGGTCGGCAACAGCCGTACCGACTCGTGGGTCACCAACCTCATGTACCCGCACCTGACCCAGATGGACGAGTCGGGCAAGCGCGTCCCGTACCTGGCCACCGAGTGGTCCTACTCCGACGACGGCAAGACCGCCACGGTGAAGCTGCGCGACGACATGAAGTGGTCCGACGGCAAGCCGGTCACCGCCGACGACGTGGTGTTCTCGGTGACGACGGTGCAGAAGGAGAAGTTCGGCGTGGTCGCCGGGCTCATCACCGCGCTGGACAAGGCCGAGGCCGTCTCGCCGACCGAGGTGCGATTCTCCCTCAAGCGCCCCGACGGCACGTTCCTCGACAACGTCGGCTTCTGGCTGCCGGTCGTGCCCAAGCACGTCTTCGAGAAGGCGCCCAGCGTGCAGAAGTTCGCCAACGACGCCGACTGGGTGAGCGCGGGGCCGTTCAAGCTCACCAAGGTCGAGCGCGGCCAGCGCTACATCATGCAGCGCGTGGACGGCTTCGGCCCCGGCACGCCCGCCGTCAAGGAGATCGTCTTCCGGGTCTTCCCCGACGTGAACACCGAGGTCCTCGCGCTGCGCAACGGCGAGATCGACCTGATCGGCAACGTGCTGCCGCCCGCCACCGCGACCGAGCTGAAGAACGACCCGAAGGTCACGCTGCAGCAGATCCCGTCGCTGGGCTGGGCGCACCTGCAGTACAACACCAAGCGCAAGCCGCTCGACGACGTCCGCGTCCGGCAGGCGCTCGCGCAGGCCGTCGACTACGAGGCCATCAGGAACATCGCGCTCAAGGGCTTCGCCAAGTCCTCCAACTCCAGCGTGCTCACCCCGTCGCTGCCCGACTACGTGGACCCGTCCTCGAAGGAGTACGTCTTCGACCCGGAGCAGTCCAAGAAGCTGCTGGCCGAGGCCGGGGCGACCGACCTCAGCCTGAGCATGATCTACGACCAGGCCGACCCGAACATCGCCCGCTGGGCCCCCATGGTCCGCGACTCGGCGAAGAAGGCCGGGATCACGATCAAGCTGCAGGGCCTGGAGCGCAACACGTACCTGGACAAGACGCTCAAGCGCGACTTCGACATCTACGCCGGCTCGTGGGCCGTCATGGACAACCCGCCCGCGAACCTCGGGCTGGCCTTCAAGACCGGCGGGTTCATCAACTACGCCCAGGTCAGCGACCCCAAGCTGGACGACCTGATCGACCAGGCGCAGCGGGCGCTCAGCCCCGCCGACGCCAAGGCGCCGATCCAGGAGGCCGCGCGGATCATCCACGACCAGGTCTACGACAACGTCCTGTACGTGGAGACGTTCAACATCGCGCACTCCACGAAGTGGACCGGGTTCAAGCCGATGCCCAGCGAGCTGCTGTCCATCCTGAACCCGCTCTCCCTCGCCGCGGCCAAGCCGGCGGGCTGATCGCCATGCGGTTCATCGGCCTGCGACTGGCCCGCGGCCTGCTCACCCTGTGGTTCGCGGTCACGGTCACGTTCTTCCTGGTGCGCCTGCTGCCGGGCGACCCGGTGCTGGCCGTGGCCGACCCGAACATGACCGAGGAGCTGCGCCAGAAGCTCCTGGCCGACTTCGGCCTGGACAAGTCGCTCGGCGCGCAGTACGTCGACTACCTCGGCCAGCTCCTGCAAGGCAACCTCGGCATGTCGTTCCGTCAGTCGGTCCCTGTCACGACCGTGCTGATGGAGCGGCTGCCGTGGACGCTGATCCTGACGGTCTCGGCCATGGTGGTGACGATCGCGCTGGGCATCCCGCTCGGCGTGCTCGCCGCCACCAAGGCCAAGGGGTGGCTGGACCGCCTGATCCAGGTCACCGGCGTCACCGCGCAGTCGCTGTTCGTGCCGAGCATCGGGATCTTCCTCATGTACGTCCTGGGGGTCTGGCTCGGCTGGTTCCCCATCGGCGGCGCGGTCGACCTCGACGCCACCGGCTTCGGCGCCACGCTCAGCATGCTGCACCACCTGGTGCTGCCGTGCCTGTCGCTGGTCCTCATCCAGCTGGGCGGCTACGTGCTCACCATGCGCACCACGCTCATCGACGCGCTCGGCGAGGACTACGTCGCACTGGCCAAGGCCAAGGGTGTCCGCCCGGGGAAGGTCGTGTGGAAGCACGCCCTGCGCAACGCGCTGCTGCCGACCACCACCATCGCCGGGCTCCAGCTCGGCACCCTGGTCGGCGGCGCGGTGCTGACCGAGACGATCTACGCCTACCCGGGCATCGGCCGCGCCATCTACGAGGCGGTCGGCCAGCTCGACTTCCCCGTGCTGCAGGGCGCGTTCGTGCTGCTCGCGGCGGCCGTCGTGGCCGCCAACCTGATCACCGACGTGGCCTACGGAATCCTCGACCCCAGGGTGCGCACCTCATGACCGCAGCCGCCATCGAGCTCACGCCCAGGCAGCGGACCTGGAGCGCGTTCCGCCGCAACCCGCTCGGCCTGGCCAGCGGCGTCGTGCTGGTGCTGCTGGCACTGGTCGCTGTTCTCGCGCCGCTGATCGCGCCCTTCCCCGAGGGGTACGGCGCCGACACCTCCCAGCCGCCGTCGGCCGCCCACTGGTTCGGCACCGACGACATCGGGCAGGACGTGTTCGCCCAGGTCGTGTGGGGCACCCGGGTCAGCATGGCGGTCGGCGTCAGCGCCTCCGTGCTGGCCATCGTGATCGGCCTGCTCATCGGCGTCAGCGCCGCCTACTTCCGCCGCCTCGACACGCCGCTCGGCGTGCTGGTGGACCTGTCGCTGTCGCTGCCCGTGCTGCCGCTGATGATCCTGGTGGCGGCGCTGGCCGGGCCGAGCGTGCGCACGCTGGCCGTGGTCATCGCGCTGTTCAGCTGGCCCGAGGTGGCCCGCGTGGTCCGCTCGCAGGCGCTGGCGATCGTCCCCATGCCGTTCGTGTCGGCGGCCAAGGTCGTCGGCGGCTCGTCGCTGTGGATCGTCCGCAAGCACCTGCTGCCCGGTGTCATCCCCGTCGTCGGCGTGTCGGTCGTGCTGACCACCTCCCGCGCCGTGCTCGCCGAGGCCGGGCTCTCCTTCCTCGGCCTGGGCGACCCCAACAGCTGGTCGTGGGGGACGATCCTGCACAAGGCGCAGCAGTCCGGCTCGCTCGCCTCCGCCTGGTGGACCACGCTCTTCCCGTCGCTGGCCATCTTGCTGCTCGTCCTGTCCACGACGCTGCTGTCCGTGGCCTACAACGACGCCCGCAACCACAGGAGCGACTCATGACCTTCAGCCAGCGGCTCCCCGACGCCTTCTACGCCGGCGCGCTCGACCGCGTCCGCGCGGAGATGGCCGCGGAGGACCTGTCGGCGCTGCTGCTCGACGACCCGCTCGACGTCGCCTACCTCACCGGCTTCCACCACTTCCCGAACGAGCGCCCGGTCGCCTGCTGGCTGCCGCTCGACGGCGACCCGGTCCTGCTCGTGCCGGACCTCGAACGCGAGTACGCCCAGGACCAGCGGGCCCGCGCCGAGATCGTGGCCTATCCCGAGTTTCCCGGCCGCCGCCCGCCGTTCGCGGTGCTCGCCGACCACGTACGCCGGCCCGCGACCGCCGCGTACGCACCCTCCACCAGTGTCGCCCGCGCCCAGGCCCTGGCCGAGGCGTTCCCCGGCACCCGCTGGAGCACCTGCGAGGCCGTCGGCCGGGTCCGGCTGCGCAAGACGCCCGAGGAGATCACGCTGCACGAGGAGGCCGCGCGCATCGCCGACGCCATGTTGGAGGCCGGCGTCGAGCTGGTCAGGGCGGCCGTCGAAGCCGGCGGCGAGCTGCCCGCCGAGACGGAGCTGGCCTCCCACGTCATCGCCCACGGCGCCCGCCTCATGTACGCCAGGCACCAGGACGTCGTCGTGGTCCCCATGCTCACCGGCGGCCTCGTCTACGGCGGTCCCAACTCGGCCCAGCCGCACCGGCTGCCGGGCGGCGACCGGCTGCGGGCGGGAGAGACGTTCATGCTCTCGCTCGGCTGCGCGGTCGGCGGCCGGTTCGTCGAGAGCGAGCGCACGTTCGTGATCGGCGAGCCCACCACGCGGCAGGCCCGCTACTACGAGACCGTCCGCGAGGCCCAGGAGACCGGCACCGAGGCCCTGATCGCGGGCCTGACCTGCGAGGAGGCCAACCGCCGCTGCCTGGCGGTGATCGAGGGGGCCGGGCTGGGCGAGTACATCCGCCACCGGCAGGGGCACGGCATCGGGCTCGGCTTCCACGAGCCCCCGTGGCTGTCCGACGGCGACAGCACCGAGCTGGCCCCCGGCATGATCCTGTCCAGCGAGCCCGGCGTGTACGTGCCGGGGCACGCCGGTTACCGCATCTCCGACACCGTCCTGGTCACCGGGTCGGGGCCGCGCCGGCTCACGGCGTACCCGCGCGAGCTCACCGACGTCATCATCTGAAAGGCAGACACGTGTTCGTCGACATCAACGGCAACCCCCTGAACGTCGAGGTCCTCGGCGACGGCGAGGAGACGATCATCGCCCACCACGGCGCCCCGGGGCTCGGCTCGCTCGCCGAGCCGAAGGCCAGCTTCGGCCGGCTCGCCGACGCCTACCGGGTGGTCGTCTTCGACGCCAGAGGATCGGGCAGGAGCGGACAGAACGGGCCGTTCACGCACGAGCAGTGGGTCGCCGACGTCGAGGGCCTGCGCGAATGGCTCGGCGCCGAGCGCATCGTGATCGCCGGCGGCTCGTACGGCGGCTTCATCGCCATGGAGTACGCCGCCCGCCACCCTGACCGCGTCAGCGCCGTCGTGCTGCGCGACACCTCGGCCGACAACGCCAACCAGGAGCTGGCCACCCGCAACGCCGCCGCCTCGTCCCGGGTGCGGATCGACCCGGCCAAGCTGGATCGGATCATGTCCGGCACCGTCCGCGACGACGCGGACCTGAAGGACTGCTGGCGGGAGATCCTGCCGCTCTACGACCACGACTACGACCCGGCCAAGGTCGAGCAGCGCGTGGCCGCCACCCCGTACCACTACCTCACCCACAACCACGCCTTCGCCGTCAACCAGCCGAACTACGACATCAAGCACCTGCTGCCCGGCATCACGGCCCCGGTCCTGGTGACCGTCGGCAGGCACGACTGGATCACGCCGGTCGAGTGCAGCGAGACCATCGCCCGCCTCATCCCCCAGGCTGAGCTGCGCGTCTTCGAGAAGTCCGGCCACTCTCCGCAGGTCGAGGAGGCCGAGCTGTGGGAGACGACCGTCCGCGACTTCCTCGACAAGGTGCGCGGGCGGCGCTGAACACGCGATGATGCCCCCGATGGAAGATCTCGACGACCTCGACCGGAAGATCCTCGCCGCGCTCCACGTGAACGGCAGGGCGAGCTGGACCGACATCGCCCAGTTGCTGGGCATCTCCACCAGCACGGTGGCGCGGCGGGCCCAGCACCTGTTCGCCGCGGGCCTGGCCCGCGTGGCGGTGCTGCCGCACCTGGAGCACGACGGGCCCGTGCACGTGTTCATCGTGCGGCTGTCGTGCGCGCCCGGCAGCCAGCTCAGGGTCGCCGGGCTGCTGGCCAAGAACCCCGACATCCGGTACGTCTCCATCGTCACCGGCGGCTACGACATCGTCTTCGAGCTCGTCGCGCCCAAGGACCGCGACCTGTACTCGATGCTGGTCGACGTCGTGCACGCCATCCCCGGCACCCAGCAGAGCGTCGCCGACCTCGTGCTGCACACCTACAAGCGCAGCTACGACTGGAGCGTCCCCGTGGTCGGGGAGCAGGCGGCGCCGTTCGCGCTGGAGCCGCCCCTGCACACCTGCGAGCGCGGGCACCTCGACGACGTCGACCGCGCCGTGCTGGCGGCGATGCGCGAGGACGGGCGGGCCAGCTTCCAGTCGGTCGGCAACCGGCTGGGCATCAGCGAGAGCACGGCCAGGCGGCGCTTCGAGGCCATGGTCGAGCGCGGCTGCGCCATCACGGCCACGTTCATCCCGGCCGCCGCGCTCGGCTACGAGGCGGAGCTGCTCTTCTGGCTGTCGGTCGAGCCCAGCATGCAGGACGCCGTCGCCGAGCGGCTCGCGAACGAGCGCGGCGTGCGGATGATCGCCTCCCTGCTGGGCCAGACGTCCCTGATCTGCGAGGTGATCGTGCCGACCACGGCCGACATCCACCACTTCACCTCGCGCACGCTGGCCTCCGTGCCCGGCATCCAGTCGTGGACGGCGGGCGTGCAGGTGCTGACGGTCAAACGCGGCTTCCTCATGGTGCCCTGGGCGGAGGACCGGATCGCCGCGGCGCTGGCCGGCTGACCGTTACGCGGGAAGAGAGCCCAGTTCCGGTACGGACACCGGTCGGCCGGCGCGGAAGGGCGTTGTCACGCGAGAATGTCCGTACCGGGATTTCTAGGCGATGCGGGCGAGGTCGCGCATGTGGATCGGGTACGCCGGCGGCAGCCCCTTCGCGTACCGCTCGAGTTCGTCGAGGGCGGCCTCGGCGAGGCGATGGACCTCCGTGCCCATGGCTCCGGCGATGTGCGGCGTGAGCTGCACGTTGGGCAGCCCGAACAGCGGTGAGTCGACCGGCAGCGGTTCGGGGTCGGTGACGTCGAGGATCGCGCTGAGCCGCCCGCTCACGCATTCGGCGGTGAGCGCGTCGGTGTCGATCAGGCTGCCCCGGGCGGTGTTGATGACCGTGGCGTGGTCGGGAAGCAGGGCCAGGCGGTCGGCGTCCAGCAGGTTGCGGGTCTCGGGCAGTGACGGCGCGTGCAGGGTCACGATGTCGCTGCGGCGCAGCAGGTCGGGCAGTGGCACGAGGGTCGTGCCGAGGTCCTCGGCGTCCGCCTCGGTGGCGTAGGGGTCGCTCACGAGCACGGTGCGGTCGAAGGCCTGCAGCAGGCGTGCCACCCGCCGGCCGGTGTGCGACAGGCCGACGATGCCGACGACGCCGCCGTAGTTCGACCCGGCGGCCACCCGTTCCCGCCACGTGGCGTCGGCTCCCCGCCGCCGGTACGCCTCGGCGAAGGCGCTCACGCGTTTGCCGCTGTGCAGGATCGCGGCGAGGGTGTACTCGGCGACCGGCACCGCGTTGGCGTTGGCCGCGGAGGTGACGAGGATTCCGCGTTCCCAGCAGGAGGCGTCGGTCAGATGCGTCTTCACGGTGCCGGCCGCGTGCAGCACGGCGCGCAGCCGGGGAGCGGCATCGAGGACCTCGCCGGTCAGGAGCGGACACCCCCAACCGGTGATCATGACTTCGATCTCGCGGAGCCGGGCGCGGCTCGACGGTGAGCCGAGCTCGGTCAGCGCTTCGGGGCGGTCGAGCCGGGCGAGGGTGTGTAGTCGCTCGAATCGTGCCTCATCGAAAAGCTGGCGGATGGTGGGTTCGGACATGACCAGTGCTGTCACGGGCCGGCGGGTCATCATGCTCCTATGCGGTGGTGGCTGCGATCGCGACGCTGTCCCGTACGACGACGTGAGTGCCGAGCACGACCCGCGGGTCGACGGTGTCCGGCGCCATCGCCATCGTGGCGGCGAGCCGGCCCAGCTCCCGGGCGGGAATGTGCACGGTGGTCAGTCCGAGATCGGCGGCGAAGGTGGCGTCGTCGAACCCCACGACCGAGATGTCCTCGGGCGTGCGCAGCCCTGCCTCTCGCAGGGCTTGCAGGACGCCGCTCGCGACGTGGTCGGTGTGGGCGAACACGGCGGTGAAGTCCGGCGGCCCGGCCCGCAGGATGTCGCGCATGCGGGCGTAGCCGGTCTCGCGGCTCCACGCGGGGCCCGCCTCCAGCCCGGGGTCGAGGTCGCCGCCGAGGTCGGCCAGGGCGCGGCGGTATCCGTCCCGCCGCCGCACCGTGGTGCTGTGGTCCTGCTGGCCGCTCAGGAGCAGGATGCGGCGGTGGCCGCGCGACAGCAGGTGACTGGTCGCGGCGTAGGCACCGCCCTCGTTGTCGTACTCGACCACGCCGGCGGGTACGTCCGGGCCGAGCGGGGGGCGGGCGCACAGCACCAGACGTGAGCCGGTCTGCGCGAGGGAGGCGGCGAAGGCGCTGGTCTCGCGCACGTATTCCGGGCTTTCTGTGACGGCGCCGATGAGGACGATGGCCTGCGCGTGCTGGGCGCTCATCTGCCGCAGCACCTGCAGCTCGCGATCGGGGTCGCCGCCGGTGGTGCCGATCAGGCAGAACCGCCCGGCGTCGGCGAGGGTGTTGGCGATGCTCTGGACCAGGCTCATGAGAAAGCCGTCGTCGAGCATCCGGACCACGATGGCGATCGTGCCGGTCTCCTGGTGGATCAGCGCGCGGGCGTGCGGATTGGCGACGTAGGCGAGGTCGCGGACCGCGCGCATGACCTTGTCGCGGGTTTCCGGCGCCGGTGGATAACTGCCGTTGAGGATGCGTGACACGGTGGACACCGAGACGCCCGCCCGGGCCGCCACGTCGCGGATGCTCGCCCGCCTGTTCTCCATGCCGTTCTCTACCTCCGTGCGCGGTTCCACGCTTTGTTAAAAGGGTTTACTCCAGAGCCTAGCCCGTGCCCTCGCGGCCGGTCCAGGGGAGCGACTCTATCTGCCTGTTTGCGAAGTGTGGGTCTTGACGTACGAGTGAAACCCTTTTAACGTGCCGAGGACCAAGCGCCATTACGTAGCTGTTTCCAGGAGGCAACGTGGCCGTCACCCTCGCTGACCGGCGGACGGACGATCCGCCCACCGGCGCGGCCGAGTCCGCGCGCCGGCGCGGCGGCCGGCGGCAGCGGCTGCGCCGTAGCCGCTTATTGCTGCTCATGATGGCACCGGGAGTGCTGTACTTCCTGGTGTTCCACTACGTCGCTCTGCTGGGCAACGTCATCGTCTTCCAGGACTACCTGCCGTTCGCGGGCATCGCCAACAGCCCCTGGGTCGGCCTGGACAACGTCCGGACGCTGTTCGCCGACCCCGACTTCTGGCAGGCGGCGGTCAACACCGTCAGCCTCGCCACGCTGCAACTGATCTTCTATTTCCCGGTGCCGGTGGCCCTGGCGCTGCTGCTGCACAGCCTGACCCGGGGGTGGGTGCGCAAGGCGGTCCAGAGCATCGTCTACCTGCCCCATTTCATCTCATGGGTGATCGTCGTCGCGCTGTTCCAGCAACTGCTCGGTGCGGCGGGCGTCCTCAACGGGCTGTTCGCCGACAACGGCTACCACCTGGTCAACGTCTTCAGCGAGCCGTCGTTGTTCAAGCCGCTGATGATCGCCGAGCTGATCTGGAAGGACTGCGGCTGGGGCACGATCATCGTGCTGGCCGCCCTGCACAACGTCGACGATCAACTCTACGAGGCATCCGCGATCGACGGCGCGGGGTGGGGCCGGCGGCTGTGGCACGTGACCCTGCCGTCCCTGCGACCCGTCCTCGTCCTGCTGCTGATCCTGCGACTGGGCGACATCCTGAGCGTCGGCTTCGACCAGGTCCTGCTGCAGCGCGACGGGTTCTCCCCCGGCGTCGCGGAGGTCCTGGACACCTACACCTACTACCACGGGGTGGTCAACGGCAGCTGGGGACCGGCCGCCCTGGCCGGCATCTTCAAGGGCCTCGTCGGCCTGGTCCTGATCGTCGTGGCCAACAAGGTCGCGCACCGGCTTGGCGAGGAAGGAGTCTACCGATGACACGTCCGGTCTGGATGGAGCCGCCCCGGCCGAGCACCAAGGCGGCGAAGGCCGTCGCGGTGACGATCACGGTGGCGCTGGTGATCATCCCGTTCTGGGTGGTCGTCGCCACCAGCCTGTCGCCCGACCTGCAGGTGATCCGCAACGGCGGCTGGTCGATCTGGCCCGAGCAGGTGACGCTGGACGCGTACCGGCGGCTGTTCGGCTCCGGGGTGATCTCGCACGCGGTGCTCGTCTCCGCCGTGGTCACGATCGTGGGCACCGCGGTGAGCCTCACCGCCACCGTGCTGATGGCGTACGCGCTGGCCCGGCCGAACGTCTTCGGCGGCAAGCCGATCATGCTGGGCGTCCTGCTCACCTTCCTGTTCCCGCCGGCGATCATCCCCAGCTTCCTGGTCGTCAGCAACCTGGACCTGCGCAACCACTACGCGGCGCTGATCGCCCCGGTGCTGATCAGCTCCTTCAACCTGGTCATCATGCGGGGCTACTTCCAGGGCCTGCCGGCCCACCTGTCGGAGAGCGCCCGCATCGACGGCGCCGGCGACGGCCGCGTGCTGTGGCACGTCGTACTTCCGCTGTCCAAGGCGATCATCGCGGTGGTCGGCTTCTACTACGCGGTCGGCTACTGGAACAGCTTCTTCAACGCCATGCTCTACCTCGACGACCAGTCCACCTGGCCGCTGCAGCCGATGCTGCGGCAGATCGTCATGCTCGGGGCCAACCCCGACACGTCGATCGCGGCCGGTGCCGGGGCCAGCGTCGCCCCACAGACCACGACCATGGCCACCGTCGTGGTCGCGGTGCTGCCGATTCTCGCGGTCTATCCGCTCGTGCAGCGCTTCTTCACCAAAGGCGTGCTCACCGGCGCGATCAAGGGCTGACCTGGCCCGACGGCCCACCCCCCTGCACACCCTTCCGCGCCCAGCGCGGACCGCACAACCCACCCGGAAGGGAAAGCGCTTGCCATGGACATCACCCGGAGATCGCTGCTCAGACTGACCGGCGGCGTCGCGCTCGCCTCCGCCATACCCGGCCTCGCCGCCTGCGGCGACGGCTCGGCCACATCGGTGGGCAACGCGGGCAAGGGTCTCGCCCCGCTCCCCACCTACACCCCGATCAACCTGGTGAAGCCAGACCTGCCTGGCACCGCCCAAGGCGTCCAGGACGCCTTCCTGACCTATCCACAGAAACTGGCCCAGACCGTCGACGGCAAGCCGGGCGACGGCTCGGTCGTCACCTGCATGGTCATCACCTACGGCACGGCGCCGTCCCCGGCCGCGAGCAACAAGCTGTGGACCGCGATCAACGAGGCACTCGGGGTGGACCTGCGCCTCACCCTCGTCCCGGCGGCCGACCTCAACGCCAAGTACGCCACCATGATGGCCGGCGGCGACCTGCCTGACATCATCGCCACCATCGACCTGGCGATGTCCAACGCACTGCAGTTCACCCAGGCCAAGTGTGCCGATCTGACCGAGTTCATCTCCGGTGACGCGATCAAGGACTACCCGAACCTGGCCAACCTGCCGACGATCTCATGGCAGAACGTCGGCCGGATCGGCGGCCGCCTGTACGGCGTCCCGGTGCCCCGGCCCCAGCTCGCCGGCGTGACGTTCGGCAACAGGGAGAAACTCGAGGGGGCCGGCATCAAGATGGGGCTCGGCGTGTCCACGGCCCAGTTCGCCGAGGGCTTGGCCAAGCTCGCCACCGCCAAGCAGTTCCCGCTGGGCGGCAACAACTTCAGCGAGAACATCCACCTCGGCGCGGCCGGTGTCCCCAGCAACTGGGTGCTCGCCGACGGCGCGTTCACCAGCCGTTACGAGAACCCGGTCTACCCGGAGGTGCTGCAGCGGCTGCGCGACTGGTACGCCAAGGGCTACTTCTACCCGGACCTGCTGAGCACCCAGGCGACCCAGGCGAACACGTTCTTCATGAACGGCACGACGCTGACCCTGGGCGGCGGCATCGGCGGCTACCCGGGAATGGTCTCCGGGGTCGGCGACGCCTTCACGGTCGACTTCGTCCGCCCGTACGGCGACGACCCGACTCCGTGGCTGGGCAACGGGGTGTTCTCGAACAGCGGCCGCGGCGGCTTCACCGCCCTGAAGAAGGCCTCGCCGGAGCGCATCAAGATGCTGCTGCGAGTGCTGAACTTCCTGGCCGCGCCGTTCGGCAGCAAGGAGTACGAGCTGATCAACTACGGTGTCGCCGGGGTGCACTTCACCACCGGTGCCGACGGCGACCCGTTGCCCACCGCGCTGGCCACCACCGGCGGCGAGAACAAGACGAACCTGCCCCTGCAGTACATCGCGGCCGCTCCGTACGTGCTCTACCTGCCCGGCAACGCCGACGCCACCCGCCGCAGCTACCAGGCCCAGCAGGAGATCGTCCCCATCGGCGTCGGCGACCCGTCCTACGGCCTGGTCTCGCCGACCCAGGCCGCGCAGGGCACGAAGCTCAACCAGCAGATCACCGACGTGACCAACGCGATCATCACGGGCAAGCGCCCGGTGTCGGACTGGAGCGGGGCCGTCTCGCAGTGGAAGTCCCAGGGCGGCGACGCGATCGCCAAGGAACTCGCCGAGCAGCACGCGGCCAACCACTGACCCACCGCAGACGCATGGGGGCAACTCCATCGAAGAGAGAAGGCTGTGCCGTGCCGTCCTTGAGCACAACCGCCGCCCGGCTCCGCGCGGGCGCCGCCGCCCTCGTCCTGACCCTCGCCACGTTGACGACCCTGGCGGCGGTGGACACGCCCGCGTACGCCGATCCCGTCCAGCCTCCGGCCAGCGTCGTCGCGCTGCTGACGCCGCAGCACCCCCGCCTCCTGGCGACCGCGCAGACGTTCAGCGCCGCCGCCCGGCGCATCGGCACCGACACCCGGCTCAAGGCCTGGTATGCCCAGGTCAAGGCCGGCGCGGACGGCGTCCTCGCCACCTCGCCGCCGACCGCCCTGTCGACCTCCGTCATCGACGAGGCGAAACGCCGCGTCTACGCCCTCGCGCTCGTCTACCGGATCACCGGCGAGACCCGGTACGCCGAACGCGCGGCGCGCGAACTCGTCGCCCTCTCCTCCGCCCCGGCCTGGGACAAGGAACAGTTCCTGGAGGTCGGAGAGCTGTCCAACAGCGTCGCGATCGGCTACGACTGGCTCTACGACTATCTGTCGGCGAGTGACAAGGCCACGATCCGCTCCGCCATCGTCACCAAGGCCCTGCGGCCGGCCCTCGTCCGCTACGGGTACGCCACCAGCTTCTACACCCAGAACCACAACTGGAACCTCGTCTGCAACGCGGTCGCGCTCGGGGCGCTGGCCATCGGCGACGACCCGGGCCTGACCGCCGACGAGCGCGGCGTCGTCGACCAGGTGCTCAAGGCGAGCATCACGTCGATCCAGAACGGGATCAGCGGCTACGGCCCGGACGGCGGCAGCGGCGAGAGTCCGCAGTACTGGCAGTACGCCACCGAGTACCTCGTCCTCTACCTCGCCGCCATGAAGACCGCGACCGGCACCGACTTCGGCCTGTCCGACCTGCCCGGCCTCGCCGGCACCGGCGACTACGGCATCCACGTGACCGGCGCGACCGGCCTGACCTTCAACTACGGCGACGGCGGAACCGACCTGCTCGGCGCGGTCACCCCGACCTGGCAGGCGCCGTTCATGATGTGGCTCGCCACCCGCTACGGCAAGCCGTACTACATGGCCTGGCAGGCGCGGCTCGCCGACCGCTCGGCCAGCCCGATGGACATCCTCTGGTACGACCCGGCCGACGCCGGCGGCGCCGGCCATCCGGCGGCGACCGACGCCTTCTTCGACGGCGTCGAGATCGCCACCGCCCGCAGCGCCTGGGACGACCCTTACGCGGTCTCCGTCGCCACCAAGGGCATGCGCGCCGGGTACGACCAGATCGCCGCCCACGAGAACCTCGACGCCGGAGACTTCGTCCTCGACGCCGCGGGC
This sequence comes from Nonomuraea sp. NPDC003201, assembly GCF_053590415.1. Taxonomy (NCBI): domain Bacteria; kingdom Bacillati; phylum Actinomycetota; class Actinomycetes; order Streptosporangiales; family Streptosporangiaceae; genus Nonomuraea; species Nonomuraea sp. NPDC003201. Next base: position 1,049 of record NZ_JBSFTC010000227.1, on the reverse strand, counting down.
GTGCGCTGGTTCGACGACCTCGGCCTCGACAGCTACGGCCTCCCGGGGTACTTCGACTGGACCAAGGACACCGGCGGCCGATGGGACTACTACGTGACCCGTCCCGAGGGCCAGAACACGATGCGGCTCGGCACCGGGCCCACCCCGTCCACCGCGCTGACCGTCGGCGCTCCGATCACCACCGTCAGCTCGACGCCCCAGAAGTGGTACGAGATCACCGACCTCACCGGCCTCTACGGCGGCCGGGTGCAACGCGCCCAGCGCGGCCTGCAGCTGTTCGACGACCGGCGGCAGGTGCTGCTCCAGGACGAGGTGAAGACGAGCGAACCGATCGGTTACTGGTCGTTCCTGCACACCCGCGCCGACGTCGTGGTGGCCACCGACGGACGGTCGGCCACCCTCTACCGCGGCGGACAGCGGCTCTGGGTCCAACTGCTCACCACCGACGGGCGGCTGCTCATCGGGGACTCCCGGCCCTTGCCGGACAGCCCCGACCCCACCGGCCAGAGCCGCCAGCCCGGCTCACGAACCCTCGCGATCCAGCTGACCGCGGCCGGGACCACCACGGTGGCGATGCGGATGGTTCCCCTCGCCGCGGGGCAGAAGCCGCCCACCGACACCCCGGCGGTAACCCCGCTGGCCTCCTGGACGCCGGGCGCGACCGGCCCGACGGCCCTGACCGACATCATGATCGGCGCCGGCCACCTGGCCGGATTCGATCCGCGGCGCTACCGCTACGACATCACCCTGCCCGCGAACACCACCACCCCGCCCAAGGTCGTCCCCCTGACGCCGAGCGGCACCTACGCGACCGTCACCCGGGCGACCGCGATCCCGGGCACGGCCACCGTGACGACCTTCAAGCTCGACGCCAACCGCCAGAAGGTCTACGGCCCTGCCTACCAGGTGCACTTCCGGCAGGCGGGAAAGACCGCCACCGCACTGCCCGTCGCGTCGGTCACCGCCAGTGCGAACGAGGGCGGCCCCGCTGCCGACGCCGTCGACGGCAACATGGGCAGCCGCTGGGCCGCGGCGGGCGACGGGCGGAC